>CAMKLG010000010.1 GCA_946413585.1 uncultured Bacteroidales bacterium | reverse complement strand
AGAACGCGGAATCACCATCACCAGCGCGGCAACCACAGTGATGTGGAAATACAACTCACAAGACTATAAAATCAACATCATTGACACCCCGGGTCACGTTGATTTTACCGTCGAAGTGGAACGTTCTTTGAGAATATTGGATGGAGCTGTAGCCATATTCTGCGCCGTCGGCGGCGTGGAGGCACAGTCGGAGACCGTCTGGAGACAGGCCAACAAGTACAACGTGGCGCGTATCTGCTACGTCAACAAGATGGACCGCTCCGGCGCGAACTTCTACGCTGTCGTGAACCAGATTCGCGAAAAGCTGAAGGCACATCCGCTGGTCCTTCAATTGCCCATCGGCAGCGAAGACAACTTCACCGGCATCGTTGACCTCCTCGAAATGAAGGCTTACGAATGGGATGAGGAAGACCTCGGCAGCACGTATCATGAAGTGCCCATTCCCGCCGACATGAAAGAGGAAGTCGATGAGTACCGCGAAAAACTCCTCGAAACCCTCTCGGAACTGAACGAGTCTATCATGGAGAAATACTTTGATAACCCCGACAGTATCACCATGGAGGAGATGGAGGAGACGATTCGCAAAGCGACTTTGGAAAGAAAGATAGAACCCGTCTTGTGCGGTTCCTCTTTCAAGAACAAAGGAGTGCAGAGAGTGATTGATGCCATTGTGAAGTATCTTCCCTCACCTTTGGATATGCCCGCCATTGAGGGCATCAATCCCAAGACCGAGGAGAAAGAGGCACGCAAGGCGGACGTGAAAGAGCCTTTCGCAGCTTTGGCTTTCAAAATCGCCACCGACCCCTACATCGGGAAGCTGACTTTCATCAAGGTCTATTCTGGCGAGTTGAAAGCTGGCGAAAGTGTCTATAACGTCACCTCCGGCAAGAAAGAGAGAGCTGCTAAGATCCTGCAAATGCACTCCAACAAGCAACAGCCGCTGGAGAGCGCGACCGCAGGCAACATCGTCGCACTGGTCGGGATGAAGGATATTCACACCGGCGACAGTCTTACCGATGAGCGTCACCCCGTGATTCTGGAGAACATCGTGTTCCCCGAACCGGTGATTCAAATCGCCATCGAGCCGAAGACAAAAGACGACGAGGAGAAGCTGATGAATGCACTTACCAAGCTGGCCGACGAAGACCCCACTTTCCAAGTGAAAGAGGATGCGGACTCTGGTCAAACGCTGATTAGCGGTATGGGTGAGTTGCATTTGGAAATTCTGCTGGACCGCCTGAAACGCGAATTTAACGTGGATTGCAATCACGGTAAACCGCGCGTGGCCTATAAAGAGGCAATTACGGTGCCTGTTCAGCATCATGAGGCTTACAAACGGCAGAACGGCGGCAAGGGTTCATTCGCAGTGATGGACTTCCGCATCGATCCCCTGCCTTTGGATGCCAAAGGATTGCAGTTCAGCAACGAAATCAAGGGCGATGCCGTACCGAAGAATTATATCCTCGGTGCTGAAAAGGGATTCAAGATGGCCATGTCGAATGGCAAGTACGGTTTCCCGGTCGAAGCCCTCTCCGTGACGGTTACGGACGGTGAGTCTCACCCAACAGACTCCGACGCGTTGTCGTTTGAGGTCTGCGCAAAAATCGGCTTCCGCGAGGCGTTGAAGAACATTGACACCGCGATTCTGGAACCGATCATGAAGGTGGAAATCACTACGCCGGACGAGTACATCGGCAACGTCACGGGCGATCTCAACCGCAGACGCTCTGTGCTGGAACAGATTGATGCAAAAGTCGGCTTCCAGATTATCACGGCGCAAGTGCCTTTGGCAGAAATGTTCGGATATGTGACTACGTTGCGCTCCATCACCTCAGGACGGGCAACCTTCAGTATGGAATTCCTGAAATACGCGGAGGTCACCCCTGAGATTAAAGATTATATCATGAACGTTGGACGTTTTATTTTATGACTTTGAACTATAAAATCGCTAAACCCTAAACAGTAAACAGTAAACAATAAACAATTAAATAAATGGCTCATAGAATTAGAATTAAATTGAAATCATTCGACCACACGTTGGTTGACAAGTCTGCCGAGAAGATCGTCAAGACTGTGAACAGCGTGAAGGACGACAAAGTGGTGCTCGTTGGCCCTATTCCGCTTCCGACCCACAAGAAAATCTTCACCGTGAACCGCTCCACCTTCGTCAACAAGAAGTCAAGAGAGCAATTCCAGCTTTCCACCTACAAGAGAATCCTGGACATTTACGGTACCACCACTCAGACCATCGACGCTTTGATGAAGCTGGAATTGCCCAGCGGCGTTGACGTTGAAATCAAGGTCTGAAGTAAATAACATCATTGTAGATACGTCTGTCGCAGATACGTCATATTAGGGCGTTTTTACGGATTAACCTAAACAAGACGCTTCTACAATTTGTCTGGGGCGTTAGCTCAGTTGGCTAGAGCGTTTGACTGGCAGTCAAGAGGTCGTGAGTTCGATTCTCATACGCTCCACGTGAAGGATAGGGTTACCATTAGGTGTAGCCCTATCCTCATTAAGGGGAATTAGCTCAGCTGGTAGAGCACTTGGTTCGCAATCAAGGGGTCGTCGGTTCGAATCCGATATTCTCCACAAAAAAAGCCGGAACTTATTCCGGCTTTTTTTTATACTAGTCCCTTGACCCTTTCCCCTTGACCCTAATTCAGGTTCCAGCATAGCGACAGGATGTCGCGCCAGGGTAATTGCAATTTTTCAGCGGTTTGCTGATGGCAGAGCGTGCCGGCATGGCACAGGATGCATGGCATGAGGTCGGGGGAGTGTTGCAGCGCGTAGGCCACCGAAGGCGCGTGTAGGAGTGCCTCCATGAGCGGGAAAGTGAAATTGGACAAGGAAATCTGGAATCCGGCTTCAGAGAGCGTTTCCTGACGTATTTTTTCGAGTAGGGGACTCCCTTGCTCATCTTTGAGGTAGTCCAAACAAATCATGGTGATTTTCTTGTCGTTCACGGCTTTGATGTATTCTTGATCAAGATTTTCAGGCGGTAGTATGGAAATAAGGATTTGGTTTTCTTTAGATAAAGCGATTTGGTCAAAAGTGAAAGCGTCGAATTTGACGATGAGGTTGCTCAGCATGGACAGGTCAGCATAGTGATGGGTGAATTCTGTTCCAGCATCTGCGTAGTCGGTGTCGGAGAAGGGATTGTGGTTGGCGAAACCGAACTGTGCGAACACCTTGATGCCTTGGTCGGTAAAGGTCCTCACAGCATTAGGGGTGAGAAACGAACTGTCAGGTTGCAATGTCTCGGATTTAGCCAGTGCAACGGTGAGTTTGCGGGTTGGAGCTTCGACAGCGGCTTCCCAGGTTTGGGTTTCCGCGTGCGGCGTGTCGTGGAGGATGATGTATTCAGCGGTCATAGGGCTTAAAGTTCAAGGTTCAAAGTTCAAGGTTCAAAGTCAAAGTTCAAAGTCAAAAGTCAGAACGTGAATTCGCGGGTTTGGTCGTCGAGGCGTTCGATGTGGACGGGGGTGTATTCACCGTTGAGGAGAGATTCCACTTTCTCGGTCCATTCTATAAAGCAGTAGTTCCCGCTGTATAGGTAGTCTTGGAAGCCGATGCGAGTGGCATCTTCGGGCTCGTCGATGCGGTAGAAATCAAAGTGATAGAGCGGTTCGCCGTTTTCTGTCCAGTATTCATTGACGATGGCGAAAGTGGGAGAGGTCATGTCGCTTTGCACACCGAGGAAACGGCAGATTTCCTTGATGAGGGTGGTCTTGCCGGTGCCCATTTCACCGTAAAAACCGAATACTCGCTCGTGAGGGTGCGCCTCCAGCAACTTCTGCGCCACGTCGGACAATTCCGTTTCTTTCGCTATAATAGTATGTTCCATACCGTTGTCTGTCTTTTGCCGATTAATTGTTTTTAGATGGGCAAAGATACATTTTTTTTGATTAGGGAGTAGGGAATAATGATAGCGTACCAGGTGCCGTCTAGCTTAAAAATACGAATATCTAATCACCCATTTCTAATTGGACTAACTTTTCCATTGGGTCTCCTGCAATCTCCCCGATTTTACATCCTGCCGTTTCCGCTGCCTCGCGCAAGGCTTTTTCGAAGTGCGCGGCGACAGAGCCGGTGAAATGCCACGGGAGACCATCGCAGCTTGGATAGTAGCTCTTCTGCTTCTTGAAGAAGGCGGTGAAAGCCTCCGTAACGATTTGTCGTATAGCGGGTTCCGCGATATTTTCTTTCAGGAACGGGGCGAATTGCGACATGAACAGATTGGGTTTCGGCTCCTGGTAGAGCTTGTGCATCACGAGTTCGCGGGTGAGGCGGTATCGTTCTTCGAAGGTTTCGCGAATCGGGTGGGGGAGTGCGTCCGAGAGATAGGCGGAGAGCAGACATTTGCCCAGGTGGGTGCCGCTGCCTTCATCGCCGAGCAGCCAGCCGAGGGAGGGTGCGCGCCCGACCATCGTCCGTCCGTCGTAATGACAGGAGGCCGCGCCGGTGCCGAGGATGCAGACGATGGCCTCTCGCGCACCTGCCAGCGCGTGACAGGCGGCCATCAGATCTGACCAGACCCGGATTTCGGCCATCGGGAAGAACATCCGCAAGTAACTCTCCATGCGCAAGGCGTTCTGCGGGGTGGCACATCCCGCCCCGTAATAGTCTATTCCTTTGATGATGACCTCTTTCGGGAATTGCGGTACCGCTTCCGCCATGATGCGCAGGATGTCCGCCTCAGGGGTGTAGTTGGCGTTGATGCCGCCGCTCTGGCAACGGAAAACCTTCCCGTCGTATAGCAATGCGAAGGCCGTCTTGGTGCCGCCCGCATCAATCATGAGGTGAGGAGGGTGATTCATGTTGTTTAGGGTTTATGGTTTAGGGTTTATGGTTTAGGGTTTATGGTTTAGGGTTCAAAGTTCAAAGTTCAAAGATTCAAAGATTCAAAGATTCAAAGATTCAGATGCGGCAAAGATACTATTTTTACTTTGTCATTGATGGTTAATGTTGAAAGGTTGTGCAAAAATAATCAATATGCGCTTATTAAAAAAAATGTACTTTTGCATATTGTGTTAAATAAACACGAGTCTCTTTCTGAGATTTGTGCGAATAGTATAAAAACCCTTAAAATCAAACAATTATGACAAATACTGTTTTTTTAATCATCGCTGGGGTAATTCTCCTCATCGTTGTCTTGGCCATTTGTTACGTGAAGGCTCCGCCGAAAGACGCATACGTCATTTCCGGTCTTTCTCGCAAACCGCGAATCCTTATCGGCAAGGGCGGGCTCCGCATCCCCGGCCTCGAACGGGTCGATAAAGTATTCCTCGGACAGACGAGTGTTGACATCAAGACCTCCACACCCGTCCCGACCAACGACTTCATCTCCGTCGTGGTGGATGCGGTAGCCAAAATCCGTGTCATCAACACCGACGAAGGAATACGTCTGGCTGCCAAAAACTTTCTGAACATGACGGAGAAGGACATTGCCACGCAGATCAAGGACTCTTTGGAGGGCAACATGCGTGAAATCATCGGCACGCTGGATCTCAAGTCCTTGAACATCGATCGTGACGGTTTCTCCGACCAAATTGCCAAGAAGGCCACGCCCGACATGGCAAAGCTCGGTATCGAGGTTATTTCGTGCAATATTCAGAATATCACAGACAATGAGGGTCTTATCAAGAATCTCGGTGCGGACAACACGTTCAAAATCCGCAAGGAGGCTGCCATCACCAAGGCGCAGGCCGAGCGTGACATTGCCATCGCCGAGTCGGAAGCCGCGAAGGAGGCCAACGATGCCCGCGTCCTCAACGAGACCATCATCGCGGAGAAAAATAACGAACTGGCGGTGAAGAAAGCCAACCTCAAAGTGGTGGAAGACACGCAGCGTGCGAAGGCTGATGCCGCGTATGAAATCCAGAAGCAGGAGCAGCAGAAGACGGTGAACGAGAAAACCGTGGATGCAGAGGCTACCAAGCAGTTGCTGACCCAGGAACGGCAGAAAGAAATCAACGCCGCTGCCGTGGAGGCCGAGACCGAGAAAGCCCGCAAAGAAGGGGAATTGACACTGGAGCAGGTCAAGATTCAGAAAAACAAGCTGGAGGCGGAAGTTCAAAAGACCGCTGATGCTGAGAAATACCAGAAGGAAATCGAGGCTGCCGCCGAACTGGAACAGCGCAAGCGCAAGGCCGAAGCTGAAGCCTACGAGGCTGAGCAGCGTGCCCGCGCCGTGCGGGCGCAGGCGGAGGCCGAGATGTTCCGGATGGAACAGGAATCCATCGGTAAGAAGAAACTCGCCGACGCGGAAGCATACGCCATTGAGCAGAAGGGTATTGCAGAGGCTTCCGCTATCGAGAAACGCGGTATCGCCGAGGCAGAAGCTATGGAGAAGAAGGCCATGGCATTCCAGAAATACGGTGATGCGGCCAAAGCACAGATGGTCATCGACAAGCTGCCCGAAATTGCCAAATCAGTGGCTGAACCCATCGGCTCTATCCGCGATGTGCGTATTTACGGAGGGAACGGCGACGGTATCGCGCAAATTTCCGGACAAGTGCCTACCGTCATCAAGCAGACCATGGACACTGTCGCGGATGCCACCGGCGTCGATATGACCGAAATCGTGAAGCAATCCACCCTTGAGAACGCCGTGAAGCGAACCTCTGGGAAATAGTTCGATTACAAATTAGTAATTCGTGATTTGGGCTGTCTTAAGGGGCAGCCTTTTTATTTCACAATCCAGAAAGAACTTCCGATTGTTCAAAGTTCTTTATTCCGGATTTTTCATCAAATACAGGATGTTGGCATCTTTGTAATAGACATCCTCGCGGTATTGCACGGTGCCGTCCTCGCCAATGAAACAGGTGTGGTATTCGATGAAAAGCGGGATGGATTTGCGCAGGGCGACGCTCGTGGGGCGCAACTTACGGTAGAACTGCTTGTCTCTGTCGCTGAGCTTTGCGTAATGAAGAGAGTCCTTCTCGTGGAGCTTCTCCAAATATTCCTCGCCTTTCTCGGTGGTGGGTTTTGCACCGGAGATGATGTGCAGCTGCTCGATGTAGTTGGTGTCGAAATTATTGACGCGGTAAACCCATTCGGCCACGCTGTCGGGATGTTGCACTCGCACGCAACCGTGACTCAGTGCCCGCTTGCGCCGTTTGAAGGCTCCCTTGTTGTTGGTGTCGTGCAAATAAACCGATTCGGAGTTGGAGAAGACGAACTTGTAGAGCCCCAGTGCGTTGTGACGTCCGGAAGTCTGATGCAGTCGGTAGGGAATATTGCCACGGTTCACCTTGCTCCAATCAATGGAGTCGGGCACGACATATTGCCCGTTGCGGCTGTCGCGGATGTAGAGACGCTCGCGTTTCACCGCCGCCGTGTTGCTCTTCACTAATTTTTGGTAGTACTCGTCCTTGATGATGTCGTACGGAATGTTCCACTCGGGATTGAGTACCAACGTGCGTATCCTGCTGTACATCAGCGGAGTCTCGGCTTTGTAGGGGATGATGAGCCCGTTTTTGTGCCGCGCCGGCATCTTCTCGGGGTTCTGCGTTTTGCCGCAGCAGATACGGTTGCGCATCACCACCTCGTCGTTTTGCACCACGCAGAGCGTGTAGTCGGGAATGTTGACGGCGATGTGGAGCGTGTCGTCGCTCTTTTGGTGCAATTTTTTCCAGCGCAGCCGTTCCAGATTGGCCGACAACGCATCCATATAATATTGTATTGGCCGATTCAGCTTCTCGATAGTCTCTGCATCAAGACTGTCGCTTTCGGGAATTCCGTTCTGTCTGCGGAAAGTGTTGATGGATGTTAAGATATTGTCGGTCAGAGTGTTACTTTCGTTAATCTTAAATCCTAATTGGTTAAGTCGTTTACATAGCTGGGCGATGTTCGCGTTTGGGGTGTCCTTGCACACGCGGAAGTCGGGAATCGTCACGGTGGTAGTGCCCGAAATCTCACACCATCTTTTTAATTCGTTTTGAAGAGATTGATATTCAGGAGTTTTCGGGGTATGAGCAGAAAGGTATTCGGAGAATAGCGCGATGCTGTCAAGGGCATTCAGGAGGAAGGCGGAATCGGGAATGAGCGTCTCGTAGTACCATTTATTGCCGTGTACTTTCTTAGGATCCACCGCCCCATACTCCAGTGCACAGGCGTAGCGCAGGTATTGGTAGGTAAGCAGTCGTTCAATGAGGTAAAGATGCGGGTAAAGAGTCTCGTTGTCAGGAACTTCGTACTCTATCAACTGCTTGATAGACTGCTGAATACTGTCAAGATGGAAATACTCGCCAGGAATGCCGTGGCTAGGGTAAGCGTTTGTCAAAGAGGAAATCAGCGAGTCGGTCATCGCCTCTTGCAACCCCTTTTGTGTCCAGAACGGATGGAAGTTCCGCCCGCGGTAGAAGTCGCGCACTAACGAGGGCATGAGCAACGTGTCGGTCTCGCTATGGATTTGATCTTCAATAAATTGCACATATTCTTTCTCTTTGAAATGTTGATAGTGCTTGAACCAGTGCGGCTGGGCTTGCACTTTTTCCTTGCGTTGGCAGCCCTCTAATGCAATGGAGGCAAGCAGGAACAAGGAGGGAAGCAGGACGAGCGAGAAAAGAGTGATGACGAGCGTAGGCGGCGTGTAGTTCCGCAGCCTGCGGAAAAAGGTGGTAGCAATATGGCGCAAACGGTTCATGGCGATATTTAAGATTCTCGGTGCAAAAATAGTAAATATATTGTATGCGACGGTGCGAGAAGTCAAGTTCTGACCCATCGTCATCTTTTATTATTCAATACCCGAAAAATCCCCAAAAAAGGTGATGAACGATTTTAAGAGCGAGTTCTACTTTTGCATCATAAAATCAAGTTTATGAGCAGAAAGATTTTATTCGCTTCTTTAGGCATTTTATTCTTTGGTTTACAGACCGTTATTGCACAGAACAGCGCAGACACCGCAAAGGTTAAAAGTACGGCAAAAGGAAAGTCGTTAGGCACGCTTACCATTGGTGGTTATGGCGAGGCTGTTTATAAATACAATTTCTTCAGTGACAATGTTTTCCGTTATTCTCACGCTGCAAACTACGCTGGCTCGAAGGGACATGGGCGTGTTGATTTGCCCCATGCCGTCATTATGTTAGGTTATGATTTCGGACATGGTTGGAGTTTCAATACCGAGATAGAATTTGAGCATGGCGGCACAGAGTCGGCGGTGGAAGTGGAGGCTGAGGAGACCGGTGAGTTCGAGAAGGAGATTGAGCGCGGCGGCGAGGTCGCTTTGGAACAGTTTTGGTTGCAGAAAGCCTTCTGGGGTGGAAAGATGAACATTCGTGCAGGTCACATTGTCGTTCCCGTTGGCGGTACGAACAATGCCCATCTGCCTACCCAGTTTTTTGGAGTCTATCGTCCTGAAGGCGAGAATACTATCATCCCTTGTACGTGGCACGAAACCGGTATTGAGGTTTGGGGACGCATTCAAGACTGGCGTTATGATGTGATGTTGATTCCGTCGCTGAACTCCAGCATGTTCAGCGTTTCCGGTTGGGCACACGACGGTTCTGCCTCGCCTTACGAGTTTCGCGTTGCCAATAAGTTGGCCGTGGCCGCCCGCGTCGATAACTACAGCATCAAAGGGTTGCACATAGGCATCAGCGGTTTCGTGGGCAATACCTTCCGCAACGACATCATCACTGACGAAAGTTCCTCTCGCTACGCAAAGGTGCGTGGTACTGCGCTCATCGGTGGTCTCGATTTCAGTTACAAAACAGGCGGTCTTGTTATACGCGGTAGCGGTCTCTACGGCCACCTCTCCGACTGTGAGTTGATCTCCGTTTATAACTCTACATTGCCCCATAGCTCTCAGGCTCCGTACCCGCAAACCCTTGTGGGTCAAGCGGCTTGGAGTGCGGGCGGCGAAATCGGCTACGATGTTTTCCATCATCACAAGAATCCCAAAATGGATCGTCACAAACTCTATCTCTTCGCCCGTTACGAATATTACGACTCCTATATTCCGGGGCACAACATGACAGATTACGCATGGACTGACCGCCAGTGTGTCAGCGGCGGCATCAACTACAGCCCCATCAAGGAGATCGTCGTCAAAGCCGAGGGCGGCATCCGCCTGCTCAAGTCGCAGTACAACCAAGAACCGTGGTTCGCGCTGGGAATTACCTGGGCGGGAATGTTTAGCAAGGAATTTCATAAGAAAGGATAATACGATGACACGATGATACGATGAATGGACGATGAATTAAAAAATATTCCTTGAGCAGCCCCGTAGGGGCAAGAGCTTGGTAGACAGGGGTAAGCGAAGCGCAACCCCTGGAATGAAAAAAATAATCCCAGACAGAGTCAAACATAAAGAATAATAAGATGAAAAAAACATTTATCGCCACAATGGTGGCAATCGCATTCCTGGCCGTGGGGTGTAATCACGGCAATGGTGAATTGGTAAATGAAAAACAAGCACAGGTGTTGCAACAGTATGTGGAACATACCATTGCGCCAACTTACATGAATCTGGCCAACTATACAGATCAGCTTGTTGATGAATTGGATGCTTTCCGCACCAGCGGTTCACAGAGCGATTTGAACAAGGTGTGTGAAACGTTCCTGAATGCCCGCGCTTGGTGGGAGAAAAGCGAAGCCTTCCTCTTCGGTGCCGCGTCGGATTTCGGCATCGACCCTCACATTGATTCTTGGCCGTTGGATGTGGATGCCTTCAACAATCTGATGAACAGTCCGGATATGTTGGCTGCATTGGCTGGCGAGGATGGCGATGTGGTGGCGGGCGAGCAGCTCGGCAACGCGCTCCTCGGTTTCCACGGCATCGAGTATATCCTCTTCCGCAATGGTCAGGCAAAGGACGCTAGTGAGATTACCGACATGCAGATGGTGTACGCTGTGGCTGTGGCCGGCGACCTGCGCAATCGTTGCTTCCAACTCGAGGTGAGCTGGAACGGCGACAATGCTCCGAAATCGCACCGCGACAAAGTGGAGGAGCTGGAACTCAACACGAGTGTCAATGGCAGCGGCAACAGTTACGGCGACAACCTCAAGCTGTCCGGCAATCCGGGTAGCACCTACGCCAGCACGGTCTCTGGCCTCATGGCTATCGTGGATGGCTGCAAAACCATCGCCGACGAGGTGGGTACTTCTAAAATCGGGAAACCGTACAACGGCGAAGATCCCAACTACATAGAATCACCCTACAGCCAAAAATCTATCGAGGACTTCTACAACAACATCGTCAGCATTGAGAATGCCTACTATGGCGGCATCAAGGGACAGCGCAACGACAAACTCTCCCTGCATGCGTATGTGAAGAAGATGGACAGCAAACTCGACAGTGAGGTGGAAGAGGCCATCAGAGAGGCTCTCGCCAAGATTGATGCCATGCCGCGCCCGTTTGTCAGCAATTACACCAACCCTGCCAACGCCGCAGCTATCGAGGCTTGCCAGAACCTTGACGATGTGCTGTCGAAGGTGAATGAGGCGCTTCGCACTTACGAAGATTAATTATGAATTAAGAATTAAGAATTATGAATAAAATAACGACAACCATTATTGTTTTGGGATTATTCCTGTTGGCAGGCTGCCATAAACCTGAAAATACAGAACTTTCCTGGATTGAAGAGGAAACCTACGCGGGTGGTCAGTTGGGTACGACGTTCAACAGTTCATCGTCGGCGTATGAGGATCCTGCGCCTGCGGTTAACGACATCGCGGCGTTTAAGTACGGTGAATATCTGTTTGAGCGCGATTTTACGCAGAACACACCGCCGTTCAACGGATTAGGACCTCTGTATATCCGCAGTTCCTGCATCGCTTGTCATCCAGGCTATGGACATGGTAAACGTATGGATCGTTATGCGGCGAGCGATTGGGGCAACGGCTATCTTCTGGTGGTTACCGATCAGAACGACAACTACATCTCGTCCCTTACCGGTATGCCGCAGACCAAGGCTGTGCCGCCCTTCAAAGCACCTATTGACGAGAGTCAAATTCAGATCACGTGGATAGACTATACGGACGAGTGGGGCAACCGCTTCCCCGATGGTGAGTCTTACAGCTTGATTTACCCCGAAGTCTATATCCCCGCCTCCGCTTACTACGTTCCGTTGGAGTCTAACGGTTCGACTATCGCTTATGGAACCGAAAAAGTGCGTCTGGAATCGACTATCGGTATCTATGGAACGGGTTTGCTGGATGCTATTCCGGATGATTCGTTGAAGGTACAGTATCAGCGAGAATACAATGCAGGTGCGAAACTGAACCCGGCGATGTGGGCTGGTACTGATTGGGCACCCACAGGGTTGTACGGCAAAACCAACCATCCGAAGCGTTTCACCTACGCCTGCTCCCGCGGCCCGCTACAGGACGGTCCTGGCGCAAATGCCATCTGGAACATCACCAATGTGACGCGCGGCGACCGTCGCTATCACTACATGACGGAAACCTACGCCCGCGTGGCCTCGCAAGACCCTGAGGTTCAAGCCAATTTCTATGCCTATTTCCCTGAATACAATATCACGGGCAATCCGGAAACAGATATCTACAACTACTTGATGAACAAGAGTTTACCTGCTGAAATGAGCAACGATGATTATGTCAATTTGATGGTTTGGCATCGCGGTTTGGCAGTGCCCGCCGCCCGTAACTTGGATGATCCCGAAATTCAGAAAGGGCGCAAGATTTTCCGCGAGATCGGCTGTGCAAGTTGTCACCGCCCCAGCTGGACTACCGGCCCGGATCGCTTCACCGACCCCAACGGTTTCTTCACTACGGCCGACAGCCGTTTGCCACGCTATCCCAACCAGAAAATATGGCCTTACACCGATATGGTGCAGCATCGTCTCTGTATGGTGAACGATATCCGTACGGGTTGGTGTCGTACTACCCCGCTGTGGGGTCGCGGACTTTCCGCCTTGTGTACGGGTTCCAGCGACCGCTTGCACGACTGCCGCGCGCGTAACGTCGTGGAAGCCATTATGTGGCACGGCAGCTCCCAAAGTGATGCCCGCTGGACAGTGGAGAAATTCCGTAACCTAAGCAAGGAAGAGCGCGACGCCGTCGTAAAATTCATCAACGCGATTTAGCTTTTCTGACCCCACACTGCGCTTTGCTTGTGTGGCTTGATCCCCATACTGCGCTTCGCTTGTGTGGCTTGATCCCCACACTGCGCTTCGCTTGTGCGGCTTGATCCCCACACTACGCTTCGCTTGTGTGGGGTTAATTGCACTTCGTGCGTCTTGCCTCTTCGAGGCTGCTTAAGGAAAATGTTTTTTTGATTATTTTTGCACCCTTTTTTAATTTTTAATTCTTAATCTGATGAAAACCCTCCGACACCTCCTCTCCGTCCTAACCATCGCCCTGATTGTGGCGATGGCAGCGGGCACCATCGTGGAGAAATTCCACGGCAATGACTATGCACTGAGCCATGTCTATGGCAGTTGGTGGTTTGTGGCGCTGTGGGCGTTGCTTACCATCGGAATGATGATCATGATGATCACTCGCAAAAGCTGGCAACGACCGGTCGTCTGCGCCCTGCACAGCTCCGTGCTGCTCATTCTGCTCGGCGCTTTGCTGACGATGCTCACGGGACAGCACGGCGAAATGACCCTGAAACCGGGTGTGGCTACCAACCAATTCACGGTTGAAAAACATGGAGATAAACACACGGAAAATCTTCCGTTCTCTTTGACACTCAGTCGTTTCGAGGTGGAAACTTACCCAGGCACCCATTCGCCGATGGACTTCGTGAGCCATCTTCAAGTATTGGACAATGGGAGTGTTTTGGATGCCACGATTTCCATGAACCATATTCTCAAACACCGCCATTACCGCTTTTACCAAAGCGATTACGATGAGGAGGGCAACTCTGTACTGTCGGTGGCTCATGACCCCTGGGGGGTGGGCGTTACCTACGCGGGTTATCTCCTGCTTTTCGTCACCATCGTGGGGATGTTTCTCGACAGAAAGAGCGAATTTCGTCAGTTGTTGCAAAAGACGGCAAGCAAGGCGGCCGTGTTGGCTGTCCTGCTGACCATGAGCGTGTTCCTGCCTGCACAGGCAGCTAATAAACCCCGCACCTTGCCAAGGGAGAGTGCCGACAAAATGGGACAGATGTACGTGATGTACAAGGGACGTGTGTGTCCGTTACAGACGTTGGCCAAGGATTTCACAACCAAACTGTACGGAAAAGCACGATACCAAGGTTACACTCCGGAACAGGTTTTCAGCGGCTGGCTCTTCTACACAGATGACTGGCAAAACGCCCCGATTCCCAAGCTCGAAAAAGATTTGAAACGGAACAAACAGCGAGCGGCTGAAGAGAAACAACAGATTATCAATATGTTGCTAAACGGTCAACTGTTGAAGATGTTTCCCCACGCCGACAGCTTGCGTGAAGTGACATGGTACTCGCAAAACGATCAGCTGCCCTTGACAATTCCTGATGATGAGTACCTTTTCATTCGTAAGCAGATGAGCTTGTGCAAGGAATATGTGGTGACGGGCAAATTGGATGCCTTAAACGAACTCTTCGAGAAAACCAAAATCTATCAGGAAAAATACTCCCTCGGACTTACACAGCCTGCCTCGAAATACCGCTCCGAACGACTCTACAATCGTCTGACGATGGGTCGTTGGCTCCCGATGGTGAACATTACATTAGGCTTGCTTTGCTTCGCTATCGCATTAATCTGCATTGGAAAAGGACGAAAACTTCCGAGAAATGTTCATGGGGCAATGGTGATATGGATGTCGTTATTGTGCGCCTTCTTGTCTCTGTTGTTCATCCTCCGGTGGATTGTCGGCGGGCACGTGCCGATGGCCGGCAGTTTCGATTCGATGAACCTATTGGCGTTAAGTATTTGTGTTATCACCTTGATAATGAGTCGGAAGTACGAAATGGCATTGCCCGCTGGACTGCTGATGACGGGTGTGGTGTTGTTGGTGCAGATGATGGGCGGCTCTAACCCGCCGGTCACCCATCTGATGCCGGTACTCTCGTCACCGCTGCTGAGTTTGCACGTCACGGTGATTATGATTGCCTACGCGCTGCTGTTCTTCATTATGTTGAATGGCATTAGCGCGGTGGTGGTGCGCGTTTCGCAGCCTGAAAACACCGCTTATCTGCAACGCTTGCAAGATATCAGCACCATCATGCTTTACCCAGCAGTCGCTTTGCTGACGGCGGGCATCTTCATCGGTGCGGTGTGGGCCAACATTTCGTGGGGTAACTACTGGTCATGGGATCCCAAGGAGGTGTGGGCACTGATTACGCTGCTGATTTATATCGTTCCGTTGCACAAAACGGTTTGGACTGTGTTCCGCAAACCGATGTTCTTCCATGTTTACGGCATTTTGGCTTTCCTAAGCGTACTGATTACCTATTTTGGGGTCAATTTCTTGTTAGGCGGTATGCACAGCTATGCAGGATAACGGAGTCAAATGCCAACTTCTGTAGTCGGATTTTAGCACTTTATTTCCAAGATTTCGTTCCAGTCGGTGGTGTAGTTTTGCGACAGGTGGTTGCGGTTCATGCGCACCCCTTCGAAGCCGGCGGTGGCCACCACCACGGTACGTTGCCCTTGTTTTTCATTGATGCTGTCAAGAGCTTGCATCAGCCGGTCGTGCTTTTCGCGATCCACCTCGTCGAAGAGTACGGCTTGCACACTTTCTTTTGGTGAGATTTGCGTCAGCGCGATCCCCGCCTTTTTGTAGAAGGTGCCCTGCCGGAAGAGCTGCGTTGCGGTCTTCACGGCAATGTCGGCCAATTCCACGGTGCTGTCGGAAGCGGCGGACAGCGTCACGAGCCGGTTGTCGTAGTGCTGCTCCTGCTCGTGCCGGAAACGGTTGGTGAGCAGGAAGACGAACATGGCGTGACAAACACTTCCCTGTTTTCTTAACTTCTCGGCGGCCATGGAGGTGAACAAGGCCACCTGCTCCTTGATGTCTTCCACGTCACTAAGCTCTTTGCTGAAACTCCGTGACACCATAATTTGCTGTTTGTCAGGAATGTGCGCCTCGAATTCGATGCAGGGCCGACCGTGTAGCTCGTACCAAGTCTTCATGCCACCCAGGTGCATCTTGCTGCGCACGAAGTCTAACGGTTGCTGTGCGAAGTCGTAAGCAGTGTTGATATTCCGGCTTTTCAGCATCACGGAAAACCGCCGCCCGATGCCCCAAACGTCTTCGATGGGGAACTTTCTCAGCACCTTTTCAATGTCCTGTGGCCGATGCATATAGCAGCTGCCCTTGAGCTTCGGATACTGCTTGCAGAGTTTCGAGGCGATTTTGGCGAGGGTTTTGGTTTGTGAGATGCCCACGCTGATGGGGATGCCGGTGTCTTTCAGTACTTTGCGGGAAACGTAATGCCCGAAAGCGTCAAGCTCCTCTTCCTTGATGCCGCGAAGGTTGAGGAAGGATTCGTCAATGGAATAGACCTCGGTGGCGGGACAGAGACTGCGTAGGGTTTGCTGTACGCGCTGCGACATGTCGCTGTAGAGAGCGTAGTTGCTGGAATAGACCGCCACGTTGTGCCGTTTGATGACAGCTTCGAGCTGAAAATAGGGATGCCCCATCTTGATGCCGAGCCGCTTTGCCTCGTTCGACCGCGCAATCACACAACCGTCATTGTTGGAGAGAATAATGACGGGACGCCCGTTGAGGTCGGGTCGGAACACCCGCTCACAGGAGACGAAGAAGTTGTTGCAATCGGCGAGACCGAACATGGGGGTGGTTTAAGGTTTAGGGTTTAGAGTTAAGAGTTAAGAGTTTAGGGTTTAGGGTTTAGAGTTTAGAGTTTAGAGTTTAGAGGGAGTAGGGATGCAAAAATACATATTTTTTACATAATAAGACGTGAATTTAGCAAGCTTTGTGTAAAAAATAATTATTATAGCTGGTATTGATTTTTTATGTGTTTTTGCCGTCGGATTCCGAAATTACATAAAAATGAAAGTGGATTATATCAACAGGAAAATAGAGCCGGTGGTTAGGGAAGTATCCAAATACTATTCTGTTATATCCGTTACAGGTCCGAGGCAATCGGGAAAAAGCACGCTGTTGAAGCATCTTTTTTTCTGATTATAAGGAATTTAGCATGAAGGATGTGCATATCCGTGACTATGCAATGAACGATCCGGTGGCATTCCTTCAGCAAACCACAGACGGCATGTTTATTGACGAAGTGCAAAAGGCACCCGTTTTAATGGAATATATACAAGGCATCGTGGATCGCCATCCAGAGAGGCGCTTTCTGTTGACGGGCAGTTCCAACTTCGAGATGATGCGCGACCTTTCGGAGTCTCTGGCTGGCAGAGCGGGCGTATTCGAACTCATGCCGATGTCGCTGTCGGAGACAGTGGCCCAGCGAACCGATCGAGATCTCTCCCAACAAATTTTTGAAGGGCTTTATCCTGCAGTGATTGCCGGCAAAAGCCTTATTACGAAAACATCTCCAAAAGGTTGGTCAAAAGTCCTAAACTGTACTTCAACGACACGGGATTGGCATGTTATCTGTTGGATATAGAGTCGCCTAAACAGCTTGAAAGAGACAAAATGCGAGGACCTCTATTTGAAAATATGGTGGTGATGGAAATGATGAAACATCGCTACAACCAAGGAAAAGATGGGGGCGTGTTTTTTTATCGTGACTCCAATCAGAACGAGGTGGATGTTTTGCTGAAGCAGGAAGGCGAAATCACGGCCGTAGAGGTGAAGTCGTCGATGACTTATCACCCATCCTTTGAGAAAACTTTACGGCAACTTCAGGATTGGATTAAAACACCGGTAACGAAAAGGGCGGTTGTTTATGCTGGAGACTTTGAAAACAATGGTTCAGATATTAAGCTGTTGAATTATAATAGTTTGAATGAATTGTTCTGATGAAACCATCCGAAAAGAATTGGCAAAATCTTTATTTTTTGTTGTCCCAGTTGTC
Organism: uncultured Bacteroidales bacterium; assembly: GCA_946413585.1. Lineage (GTDB taxonomy): Bacteria > Bacteroidota > Bacteroidia > Bacteroidales > WCHB1-69 > F23-D06. The sequence goes on along the minus strand of CAMKLG010000010.1, from coordinate 49,312 downwards.
CCAGTTGTCGTTTAAACTAAAGACAACAGGGACAAATTAACGAACATTGACCTTCGCGTTGTCGTAGTGGCCGCGCCATTCCGGGGCGTAGAGGCACTCCACCTCGGGGATGCCGGTAGTGAACTCGCCGGTTTGGGTGGCGAATACGTCGTATTCCACAGCAAAGGTGCCCTTGGGGAAATGGCGGAAGAAGAATTCCGTGGAGGCGTCACGGATATCTTGTGACCAACGGACATAGCGAGGATGTTCTACCCAATAGAGACCCCTCATCGAGAAATACCGTTTGTTCTCGTTGACCGGTTCGAAGGCCGCCGGACGCGGGTCGGTGACGTGCACGAAGTCCAAGTCGCGATCGGAGGTGACCGTCACGCGCACGGTTATGCGCTCGCCCAAATGCGCGGGATTGTCGGTAGTGACCGGCTCTGCATAGCCGCCTGCCGTCCTAGGCTGGTGGAAGTAAGAACGGCTAATGGTTAGTCCGCTGCCCTCAGACTCTACCTTCTCCACATCTTCCCAATACTGCCAATGGCAAGCTCCGATAACAGGATGCGCTGCATCAGTGCGCACAGCAACTTCACCCAACGAAGGCGTAATCTCTTCTTGATTCCAAGTATGTTGCAGATAGCCAGTGCCTTTCTTGTCCGCAGTTCCAGCCGTAGAGAACGTTTCCCCGCCCACGGTGATGGTTGTGGCGGAAGCCTCCAGCTCGTCGGCGGTGAAGTTGAGCAGCAGCGCATACACGGCCGCCAGCGTGGCCCGCGTACTTTGCCACTCGTTGCCCTTTTTCTGAAGTAACAGCCACTGCTTCATCGCCTTCAGCTCCTCGTCGCGGGGCGAAATCTCGCTGAAAGCTTCGAGCAGCAACGCTTGCTGTTCAATAGGCGCCTCGTACCACGGATAGTAGCGGCTCTCGTATTTCCTACGCCAATATATTCCCTGATTACTGTTTGTGACTGCTTGCTTACGAAGGTTCTCCATAATCTTTTCCGCCTCTTGCATACGTCCGATGCGGTGCAATACCAACGCCATTTCTGCCTGACGGGTGTAGGAAGATTTGGTGATGTTCTGGGTGGCGGTCGTCAGCAGACATTGTACGTACGGTTGTGACAACCACGCACTGTCCACGGGTAGGAACGAGCGTGTGTAGAGGTAGAGAACGTCGTGATAGTCAAGCGGGTAGGGGACTTTCGGATTACTCTCAAGGTAGCGCAGATAATCGCGGTAGGCCTCTTCCTGAACACTGTCGGCATGCGCCACCGCTTTAGCCAGCATCTTTTGTGCTGCGGGCAACTTAATGCCCATTCGTTGCAGCTTGTAGAAGCCGCTCACCACCTCGCAAGTGATGAAACGGGAGTAAATATTCTTTCCTGTCCAACTCCATCCGCCTTCGTCCAATTGGTTGTTTTTCAGTTTATTGAGACTCTTGTTGAGAAAACGTTCCAGATTCTCGTCGGTGACTCGTTGGGTTGCCCCTTTTTGCACCTTCTGCAGCATTGCGGCGGCAAACAGCGTGGCGAAAGTCCTGTCGTTGCTCTCGTAAGCGGGTTGCAGCAGTGCGGGCAGCGTCTGGATAGCCAACCATGCGGGATTGGTCGTTGCCTCCACGGTGAACTGCTCATGCATCAACGTGGGCGTAATGTGCGTGCGGAACCGATTGTAAAGGAGGGTGGTGTCGCTGTTTTCAGGAACGAAGAAGGAATGCGTCTCGGTGACTAACATCCGTTTCGGTAGCACCGGTAGGGTCCGCTCCTCACCGTCGCCGAAATTCCCCGCCTTTGCCACGAGACGGTAGGTGACCGAAGAGATGCCTTCGGGAACGACGATGCGGAAATGAACCTCCTGTGCGGTACCGGGTGCAATATCAAACGGTTCGTCCGTAGAGACGGGGCGCGCCCCGTCTCTACCACCCCGTGCCCTGTCACCATCGTCCAATATCATCCCACCCGGCTGGTTACCAATTGTATCCACAATCTCCAACGTCACGGTTCCGCTCAAACGTTCCTCGCTCACATTGGTGATTTTGGCGCGCAAATCCATCGTGTCGCCCTCACGGAGGAAACGCGGAGCGTTGCTCTGCAGCATCATCGGCAGTTTGGCCACGATGGAACCACTGAGGTGACCGGTGTGCAGATTCTTGGTGTGCGCCTGCGCGTAGAACCGCCACGTGGTCAGCTGATCGGGCACGGTGAAGGAGAAGACAACACGCCCGCTGTCGTTCGTTTGCAGCTGCGGCAGGAAGAATGCCGTTTCGCGGAAATCGTGGCGGATGCGGAAAGGTGCAGGTGTCCCAGCCTGCACATCCGACACAGAGGCATCCAACTCTGTTCGAACATTTTCGAATGGATTGTCTTTGTTCGATACGCTTCTGCCTGGCGTGGTGCGTATATTTTCCCCGCTCAATCTGTTTGTTGAATAGGTGTTATCTGGGAAAAAACCGCCTGAATAATGGGGAGATCTCTCCGTGAAAACTGGCGACCAATCTCTGAGATTCATGGCTGAATATCGCTTGCTAAGCAAGGAGGCCGAGGAACGCTCTCCGAATTTTATGACAAGCGTCTGGTTATCTGTCAGGTCATCCATGGAGATGTCGCTGAACCAATAATAGGCATTCGAATATCGGAAAGAGCCTTCGTATGGTTTTATCCAATCATTGAATACATGGCTGTAATTTAGTCGATACAAGCTGCTGTCCACCATCCAGACCAACAATTCTGCCGGCTCTTTCTTTCGGTCGCGTTCAGTCGGCTCCACCTCCATTTCCCACCGCTCCTCTGTTCCTGGATACAACGTGCTGTTCCATCGAATCATGTTCAAGGTCAAAGTGCCGGGGCGAATATGCTTCTGGATAAAGGTTTCGTCGAAAGATTTCTTCCCGTCACAATAAATCTGGTTATTGTGCGCAAGGAAGCAGAAAACTGTGACATTGTACGGAGAATGGCGAATTTTGAAAGTCATTTGCTGGTTTCTTTCGCTCAGTTTCAGCACTTGATTGGTGACCGTTTTCTTTCCATGTGAAACATAGCAATATACGGTGGCGTCGCGCAGAATGGTGGAGACGGACACTTTTACCGTGCGGGAAGTACGCTCCAAGATATTCACGCTAAGACAACTGTTGTCGGTAGGCAAAGAATCCGTTGAACGGGTCAGTTTGACAAATTTGAGTGTGGTATCACTCCGCCCCAAACTGTCAGTGGCGGTCAACTGTATGCGGTAACTTCCAGTACCCCATTTGCTTACTGGTATTTTCAACGTATCCTTCATGAAAAATCCTTCGGTAGTAAATACTTGTTCCTTGACAGGCCATAGAGAGTGTTTCCAAGTCAAGTCGATGAAGGAGTAATTCGGGAAATAACGGTGGTATTCTTCTTCAGAATAGAGAGGATGAGTTGGTTTCTTGTAGTACCGATAGATCAACGGGCGGGAAAGGTTGGGTTCCTCCACCCGAAAAACCTCCACCTTCACGGGAATCGCCATTGGCTCATGACCATTATAGACTTCGGTGACACAAATCGAACTTTTGAGCGTGTCATGGAGGGAAAGGTCTATTGAATTCAGCATAGAAGCCACTATCTTGAATGGTTTGCTGTCAAGATAGAGACTGTGGGCGGTCTGTTGCGTCTCGCCGTTGATATCCGTAACCGTAGCTTTAGCGTCAATATAATACGAATAGACGTTCGTGTCATACGTGGGATATGTGAAATGGAAATCACCCTTTTCGTCGGTCTGCAACGCATATAGCGTTCGGGTTTTAGAATTGTATCGGTTGTTGTACACTGAGACGGTGACATTGGCGAAACGGATGGGATCGCCGGTGAACGAGACCGCACGTCCGACAAAATGCACACTGTCGCCGATGGTCAATGGCTCGACCACATGTCGAAGTTCCAGCTTGAATGTGGGTAACTTGTACGCGGAAATACTGAATGTTTGCCAGTTAGTGACATTTCCTTTCTCTCGGATGCACAGTTTCCCTCCATACCCTCCATACGTCATGGTCTCGGGCAGGGTGAATTGTCCGGCCACTGTACCGAATTTATTGGTTCTCAGCTCGATGCTCTCCACCACTTTGTCCGCTCTGTCACGCAATTCCACAATAATCGAACTATTTACATCCATCTTGTGACCTTGAACCTTATAGACCTTGAAATAGACGGTCTGTCCGGGCCGATAAACCGGACGATCCAAGACAATGGCAGAGGGAATCGTTTCACCGTAATGTGCATAGTATCGCCCGCGATAGATGCTTGGCTTTTCGTCGTCTTCGTCAATTATATCCATTGGGTCATAGACCATGTAATCCACCACACAGTCAGGACCGTCGTTCACGAAATGATCCCATCTCCATGATTCTTCGGATCGGTGGATCCTGAGCATTCCGTTGCGGTCGGTTTTGCGATAGAGACGCACGCCGGAGAGGTTCTCTTTGGTCACTTTCAGACCGGAAAGCGGCGCGCCCGTGACGGCATCCATAAAGGTAAGATAATGCTTGTTCGCATGACAGATCTCTTCTATTTTGATGGAAGTGACATCCAATGTATTGAACATCAGGACGGTATTGGTGTCATACTGTGGTGTGGTCTGGTAAAGAAGCAGGTAATTCCCCTTCGGCAGACTGTCTAAAAAGAGGTCGGTGTGGCAGAAATAGTAGGGTACTGGGTTCGGGAGCAGGAAACGTTGCTGCATCATGGGACCTTGAAGCCTGCCTTTTTCTATATATTTATTAATATGGGTTCGCGTAGAAGCCCAGAAACTGATATCTTTTGATTTGTCGATGCGATATACGGAGACATAGAGCGTGTCGAGGTTGCGGTAACTGACGGGCAACAGGATTTTTGGCGCGGGCGGCAGGTTCTTCGGCATCTGCATCAAGGAGATTTCCTGGTTTGTGATATCTTCTAGAATTAGACGGGCATTCTCCTTGTAGAACGTATCTACGGAAGAAACCAACACTTTGTCGAAACACGTTTTGCCCAAGAGACTGTATTCTCGTTGCACCGTTTCAGACGACGGCGGGGTGTTTTTCAGATAGTCGTGCAGAAATACCCCTTTTTGATAGTCAATGGCGGTTTGCGGACCATATTCTTTTTCCAAACGCATCAGACCTTGCCAAATCGGACTCTCCTCAGGCGTATCTTCGGCGTCAAAGGGATAAAAATAGAGTTTACTGATTTCATACTCCAGCAGAATCCGCTGATTGCCCTTGTTTTTATGGTATTGAAGGGCTAAGTCTATGGCGTTGTACGTTACTTCGTTTAGTTCCCAATTGAACAGTGGATATTGCAAAGTACTCATCAGAATCAAATCTGCCAGGGTCATTTCGGGAATCTGGAGGACGTTGCCCGGTACGATCATAAATCTAAAACTGTCTGCAGGTATCAGACCATACTCGAATAGCTGCTTAAAAGCTGTGTCTGCATAGCGCATCGTGTTGGCCGTCGTTTCTGAATCAGACCATTTCATCACATCTCGTATATCGCTGGCATCACATCTCATCCCTAAAAACGCGCGACGTTTGGAGAGCATCTGCGCCACGAGGAAGTGGTAAACGCCTCGATACGGTTGTGGCGCAATGTTCGCCAACGAATCCGCCATCCAAATCGCGTCCGGCTCGTCGGGACTGTATATCTGTTGTAGCCGTTCGTAGTTCGCACGGAACGTCTGCAAATCACTCTGCGCCTGCACGTACCCCGCGCTGCATACGAAGAGCACTGTGATGACCAATTTGTAAGTGAGGTTTTTCATGTGACTTTGATTTTGACCATGACTACGGATGCCATGGTATGACATCCCTACAACCATGGATGCCATATTATGACATCCCTACAAACCCTACAATTCCCTATTGCCTATTCCCTCGACCCTCTTTCCCGCACGCAAAAATACACTTTTTCAAATAATAGTTGTCCCAGTTATCCCAGTTGTCGTTAAAAAAAACGGCGGACGTGTCAGATGCGCCCGCCGTTTGAAATGCATTGCGTCTTATTGATTGCATTTGTAAATGCTTACGCCCTCTTCATCGTTGAGCTTCTGCTCCATGGCCTTGCACTCCTCCTTGTTTGAAGTTGCGTCTTCATACACGGGCGCCATGTGCATGACATCCGTTTTGACGTAGCAGTGGCAACCGGTTTTGTTGCAAGAGGTGGAAACTGCAGCCAACATGAAAACTGCTGATACGATCACTAATACTTTTTTCATTTTTTTCTTTATGGACTTCTGGTTGATATTTTTAGGCGGCTGTGATCCTCTTCGCGGAAGTCCGTGTCACGAAGACATCGGCAGTCGCCTGCTTGAATAGGTTCAAAAGGTTAGACTTACGCCAACTCCCATTGGGGTGGGGCCGAACGAAAGTCGCAAAGATGTACTGGGAGTGTTGAATTCTTCGGCAATGCGGTTGAGCTGCACCTTGCCTTTGACGGAAAGGATAACAGCGGGAATGAAAAAGCCGGTGGCCACCATAAGCCCGCCGCCGAACAAGAAAACGCCTCTCATGGCAGTTTCCCAGAACTTAAATGAGGCGTCGCTGTTGAATTGAGTGCCGGCTTTGGCAAACTCAATAAAACTCATGCCGAATTGCACGAGGCCGATACCTGCGATGGCTGCCGCACCCCCACCCAACACATAGAGCGGAATGCTGATATACTGGCCGGTCTTTGCCTTGCGATACCTTTCATACTGCTCGGGCGTGAATAGCATCTGCAGGTCTGATTTGTCGAGCTTATAAACCTCATCGTTGCCCGTAAGCCAATAGTTTCCTTTGTTGTAGTAGATTTGCCCGAGTCCACGCTTTTGAAACGCTTCCAGCCATTCATCTTTTGTAAGCAGCTCGTCCAATTGCTGGCCTTGAAGATATAGCGTGTCGTAAATGATTTCCTCATCGTATATGTACAGGGTATCCGATGAGTTTTTTGGCTCATCTACTTGTGCGTAGGTGTTAAATCCTATAAAACAGCAGGCGATAATTAGTAAAGTCCTGATGTCCAAATGCTTTTTCATGTTTATCGGTTTAATGAATCTTGAATGATAACAGTTCGTTTTCTTCTTTGAATCTTTTTCACTACGACAGGAGGATGCTCGCTTTCGGAAGTAGATGCAAGAGTATCAGAAGATTGCGTTGGTCTTTCTGTTTTATGACTGTTGCTGTTGCTGTTGCTGTTGGAGGTAGAACGTTTAGTTGTGGCCACTTTGTGGGGGTGTTTCGAAGGCGTTGCGACAGGAACCCTTGCTGTTGTGTCGGTGAGTTCATGACGAGAAGTGTCTGTGCGCTCGTTGATGACGGGAACGGGCTGGTAATTGGGTTGATTTGGTGTGGGGGCTGCAGTGGGCAGAGAATTAGCAAGGATGACAGCTCCTGCCACTCCAGCGGTGGTCAAGCCTGCGGCAATAGGCAAACGGTATGCGTGCAGTTGCATACGGAGCGACAGCTGGTTGTAGGCTGATGCAGGATAACTTGATTCTGGCAGCGGGTGCAGCGGCGCCAATGAGAAACCATCCAGTTTCCGACGGCAAAAGACATCGATAGCTGTTTCGGGTGCGGCAAAAAGCGGAAAAATCATCATAAGCGGGTGTTTTTTTGATTTAGACTCTTGGAATAATATCTTTTGTAGCTCTTTGCGGGCACGCATCAGATGTGATTTGGATGTGTTCACAGAAATCCCTAAGGCCGTGGCAATTTGCTGATGGGTGTAGTGATCGAACACGTACATGTTCAGAACAATGCGGTGGTTCTCCAGCAGTTTTGAGATGGCTCGAAGGATTTCCTCCGTGGTGAAGTCGGCCTTGCGAATGGTATCCATCATCTCTTCAGCAGATGTTTCCTCCTCTGTCATGAAAGGGTCGGCATAATCTTCCACTTCATCTTTTATGCTCAGGTGTTGTTTGTTCTGGATTTCCCGAAGGTGCATCAGGGCGGTGTTCACAGTGATGCGCATCAGCCACTTGTCGAAACGACCGATGCCCTTGAAGGTGTCAGCCTTTTCGATGGCTTGCAGAAAAGCACTGTGTGCCAAATCCTCTGCTGTTGGTCTATCGGGTACGTAACGGTAACAAATACCGATCATTTTGCCGATGTTCCGCTGATATTCTCTTGTCCAGAACGTTCTCATCTGTTTTTCCATCCTAATCTAAGCTTGCGTATAGTACGCCGCAAAGATATGCTAATTTCTATAATTTCATTATTTATACTTTTATATTTAATCTACAACAAATTGTTGACAAAGCACCCATCAAAATGACGGGCGTTTAACTATAGGATGCAAAAAAGTGAAATGGTTGCAGTCTGTTGAAAAAAATTTTTTTTATTTGTTGTGTTTTTCTTGTAATAGCTTAATTATTAACTATTTAGACGGTTTGTCATAAGCCATGAATTTACCCTATTGACTAGGAAAGCCCTATTCCCTAACCCCTAACCCCTAACCCCTAAACCCTCTTAATCACATACGTCACAATCCCCCACACCTGGAAGTTATTCTCTTCGGTAATTTCGATAGGCGGGAAGGAGGGATTGTGCGGCATCAGGAAGAGACGGTCGTTCTCCATGTGGATGCGCTTGAGGGTGAACTCGCCGTCGATGAAACAGACGGCAATCTGGTCGTTGGCAGGCTCCAGGGATTTGTCGATGACCACAATGTCGCCATCCTGTATGCCGACACCTTCCATGCTGTTGCCCGAGATGCGGGCGTAAAATGTAGAGGCTTGGTTTTTGACGACGTAGCGGTTGAGGTCCAAGACGGGTTCCGCGTAATCCTCGGCAGGGGAGGGGAATCCGGCATGGATGCCATTCACCACGGGAATCTGGTCGTGGTGTGAATGCGGGGTGAAAATGTCAAGATTGGCCATAATAAAAAAAGAGACGCGATTCATCGCGTCTCTATATTTTAACGGTACAAAATCACGTTGCGTGATTTATCGATGGTGAATTCGCCCCATTCCTCCTTGATGTATTGGTCGCCGACCACGATGGCGGCGGGCAGACCTTTCTTCACCGTGACTTTCACGTTTTCGGAGTAGTCGTCGCCGATACGCAGCTCTTCAAGGTAGAGCACTGCGCCTTCGATGATGCTACCGTCTTCTTGCTTGATGGCGCCGGCCTTCTCTTCGAAGTCTTCCAAGCTGATGAAGGACTCCTTCAAGAATCGGGTGGCATCGGCGTAGTTCATGAAGATCTCCTCGCTGTTGTTACCGATCTGGAACTGCAGTGACTTGCTGTTGGCGTAGCAAGTGCCTTTCACCGTTTCGCCATCGATAGTGACAGGCACGGTGCGCTCTTGGACAACGGCAATGCTGGTGGGCACCTTCGAAATGGTGTCGTTCGTGGGCACGTAGTCGTCACGCAAAATGGTGAACTCGGTACGACGGTTCAGCTGGTGGGCAGCCTCCTGCTCGCCCTTGGAAGGCAAAGAGTTGATGTAATCCTCGGTCAGGTAAGTACCCTTGGCGAAGAAGTATTGTTTGCCATTGTAGGAAGAGTACATGTCTTTGTCCAAACGGCGCGGTACACGTTCACCGTAGCCTTTCGGCACGATACGGTCAGCTGCGATGCCTTTCTCCAGTACGAGGAAATCGACACAGGATTGGGCACGTTTCTGAGACAAAATGTCGTTCTTTTCCTCTGTGTCACGCGCGTCGGTGTGGGAACGTAACTCGACCACGATGGTCGGGTTCTGTATCATTATATTATATAAGAACATCAAAGAGTCCTTATATTGAGGCTGCAGGGTCCAGTCTGCCAGCTTGTACTGCACTTCGGGCAGCACGATAGGCTCCTTCGGGATGGGCTCGAGCATGAAATCTTGTTTGAGGTCGGTGTTCTCGGTCAAGCCAACGGTGGTCTGCTTGGCGGTGTTGCCGCGCTCCCAGTAACCCTTCTTGGCAATTTTGATGTCGTACGTGGTAGCGCCCAAAATCTTGCTCTTGTCGAAGTGATAATAACCTTTCACATCCGTGGTGGTCTTGTAGGAGGTTCCGTCGGAGCCGACAATTTCGACCTCAACGCCGTCCATGTACTGACCGTTGTTCTTGTCGCGGATATAGCCGGAGAGCGTATAGACCAGCGGGCGGAGGAGGAAGTAGTAGATATCGTCGCCGCCGCGGCCGCCTTGACGGTTAGAGGAGAAGTAACCTTTCGCCATATACGGTGACTTGGACTTCGGGTCGATGGCTTCGTTTTCGTCGAAGATGATGCCGATTTCGTCACCGCAAGAGTTGATGGGAACCATCAGGTTCTCAGGGTCACCGAATTCGCCATTTTTGTAATGGGACACGAAGAGGTCAAGACCGCCCAGACCGGGATGGCCATCGCTGGAGAAGTAGAACTCCTCTTCGTTGCGCCACACCGGGAAAACTTCCTGTCCTTCGGTGTTGATTTTCGGTCCCAAGTTGGTGATATTGGTGAATTTGCCGGTTTTCTTGGTACGGGTAGCCGTGTAGATATCATAGCCGCCGTAGCCACCAGGCATGTTGGATGCAAACCAAATGGTCAATTCATCGTCAGAAATATATGGGTGCACATAGTTGTATGAGCTGTCGCCGAGGAAAACGAGTTCTGCTTCGCCCCACGCTTTACCCTTCTTCATGGACTTGTAGATGTAGCAGCCTTGCACTTTCTTCTTGTCTTGCGGGCATTTGGTGAAATAAACGACGGAACCTTTGCGGTTTGCGCAAGCTTCACCTTCGTTCACACCGGTGTTGAGTGTACCGCCTTCGTCCATGGAAGCCACAGGAGACCATTCGCCCGGCCAGTCGGTGTTTTTGCTCTTGGGCTTTGTGGAAATGTAAATATCTGAGAAAGAGCCGTTTGTCCATTGGTCGGTGCCTTTGCCGGCAGAACCCTCACGATTGGAGGAGAACATGATAGCGTTACGTTTGTCGTAGTTGGCCCAGCGTGGTGCCCATTCATCTTCTTTGGTGTTGAATTTCTTGAGATTTTCCACCTCGTAGCGAGTGGGGTTCTCATTCCACATTTTGGCCTTGTTACAGCCGTCGATGCGCACATCCACGCGCGGGTCGTCCGCAACACGTTTCTTATAATTGTTATAGTATTTCAGGGCCAAGTCATAGTCGCCACGCAGATTGTAGATGCTACCTAAGTGGAAGAGAATCATGGGATTGTCTTTTTGGTAGTTCTTCTTTTCCAAACGGAGATATTGTTGCTCGGCCTTCTTGAGGTCACCCATGATGCGGTAGCATTCGGCAATCTGAAAAGTGGCGCGCTGAATCTCCACGCGGTTGGATTTCAACTTTTTGATACCTTTCTTGTATTCTTCCAAGGCGTTTTCATATTGACAATCCCTGAACAGATTATCCGCAGGACGCAAGATAGAGCCTCCTTGTGCATAAACCTTGCAAAGTCCTGACAGCAAGATAGTTACCAAAATCAGAATGATACTATATTTCTTCATATTACACTAATTTTCACAATAAAATTTAAGGCGGCTAAAATACAAAAAAAATGAAAACCCTCTACGGAAAAATTTTTTTTGTTTGATGTAACAGATTTGAGGCTGAGTGCGACTTTATTAATGTAGGGAGTAGTGAATAGGGAGTAGGGGGTAGGGAAAGGCCTGTAGTTAGAGTAAGCAGTCAATAGTCATAAAATCATACAAAAATGAAAAAGCAGTATTACATTATGTTGGCCGTGGTTCTTTTGGGACTTTGCGGTTGCGCGGAGGCGCAAGTTGACAGTGTACAGCTGGTACCGGCGACGATGCCGTATAGCTGTGATTTCAACCATCCGGACGAGAATGCGAAGTGGATTCTCTCGCAGGGAATTTCGTACTCTTTCAGTCGGTTGAACCATTTTACTATAGGAACAAGTACTTCTTTCCAAGACAACGGTGTCGATAAGTCCCTGTATGTCAGCAATGACACCACTGGACTCGAGACGTATGGTGCCAACAGCGAGTCCTGCTGGCTCTTTGCAGAACGTATCCTCGATTTCGGGAACATTCCGCAGAACTGGGTGCTGGAGCTGGATTGGAAGGCATCGGGAAACCAGAACGGTTTGAATGTCCTTGGCGGGTTGAAGGTCTTCCTGCGCGACACCGCCGACTTGATGCCGCAGGAGACTCCGACCTATGAGGGAGAATCTCTGGAAATGGCGGTGAACGATAACGTTTGGCGGCATATCCGCGTCCCCCTGCAAAATGTCTCGGGCGTGAAAACATTGCAGTTCTACACATGGGGTTATCTCAATGCAAATGCGCGGCTGGTGCCGGCTGCCATTGACAATATTTCCATCACGCCCGCCACGTGTGAGGCACCGCAGTTTACGGTGACGGTGGATGGCACGAATGCTATTTTCAACTGGCAGGGATCAGATGCCGACTCGTTCCTGATTATCTATCGTTTGGCCAATGCAAGTGAGCAAGATAACGAGTATGAGTTGGTTGGTGGTAGTTCGAGCACTATTTCAGGACTGATGCCCAATTCTGAATATATGGCGTGGATGGCGAAACTTTGTGGTAATGACACCTCGGCCATCTATTTGGGCACTCTTTTCACCACGGGTTGCGGCACCTACGTGGCACCGTTCGAGGAACACTTCGGTTCGAGTCAGCACTGCTGGACGTTAGATTTGTCGTTCACGTTAGGTTTAGATTATATATACACATCGAATTACGTCTCCCCAACGCTCAGCACGAACTTCGGCTATTTCGACACGGTGCGGGCTGTCTCGCCAGTCATTGATGTTTCTGAACTGAGCAATCCCTACCTGAAATTCTCCCGCATACAGTCCAAAATAGATGGGGCGCACAAAGATTTAGCTCTCTATTATCGTGAATATGAAGGGGATGAATGGCACTATTTGGGAACCTATATCACGCATACGACTCCATGGGATTGGAAAACTGACTCGCTGGCGATTCCTTCATTTTCACCCACGTTGCAGCTCGGTTTTTTCTCTATTTTGCACGGTAATTCGCAATCTGCAAGAATTTCGTTGGATGATATTTATGTTTATGACGGGCCTGAATGTGAGGTGGTTTCGGATGTGGCCTTCGCGGGACAGAGCGGCGACACGGCCTTCATCCACTGGGTGTGCAACAATCCCGCAGGATGTAATGTGCGTTACAGAACGTCTGCCACAGCGGAGTGGGTCTATACAAACGACCTCGGCGGCTATGCAATCATTGAGCCTCTTGCGTCACTCACGAACTACGAGGTGGAAGTCTCGTCCTCCTGCGATTCGTTGGTGTGGGTCCCCTGCGCGTTCACCTCGCAGGTGGTCGCTACCAATCTGCCCTATTTCACGGACTTTTCCGCCACGGCCGACCGAGGCTGGCAGTTAGATAACGGCACTTGTCTCAACCATTGGGTGATGGGGGCGCCGGGCGGATATCCGCAGGTGAACAATGCCTTGTTCATTACGAACGACGGTACCTCGGCGGAGTACGGTCAAGACCACTATTATACAGTTGTGAGTGCTTCCAAACGCTTCAATGTCAGTGATATATCTACGGTGAACATCGAGTTTGACGTCCTTTGCGGCGGCAATAGTAACATGGATTATCTGAAGATGTTTCTCGCACCGGCGGATGTGGTGTACGCCGCGTCAGAAAACAGCACGGCTTTTTCCGCTTTTGACTATCAGGTTTACGCGGCCAATTTCCACGAGTTTTTGAGCCAGACGGGCTATGGAGGCGACTACAAACTGAACCTTACACAAGGTAACATATTGCATGTCAATATGGAAATGCCGAACCCGAACCTGAACGGGGAGGTGCAGCTGGTGTTCGTCTGGACCAATGACCACAGCACAACCAGCCACTACGGCATGTATTCGGATAATCAGCCCGGCCCCGTCATCACCAACGTGCATGTATGGCAGAACGATTGCGATGTGGTGGAGCAACTCAATGTATTTGATGTCACCGGGCAATCTGCATTGGTCTCCTGGGTGCCACCGGCAAACGCCCCGTCTATAGAGCTTCAGTATAAACTGCACACCTTGGATTGGGCTGATTCGGGTGTCACAACCATTCTGTTGGATTCCAATTATCTGATTTTGCATAATCTGTTGAACGACACGGCCTACGATGTGCGGGTCAGGGTGGATTGCGGAAACACGCTGGGCGTGGGCAATTGGCGTTATGTCTCGTTCAACACGAACTGCGGCATCGTGGTCACGGACAGTACGCCATATATTGAGGATTTCGATTATGTAGGTCCACCGCCTGAGTGCTGGAACCTCACGGTCAATCCGCTACATTCCTGGGGAAAGCCCTTGTATAATCAGAGTCTATCCCATGAAAATCACGGCAACCACGATTGGGGGGAAGAGTGCCCTGCGCTAGCTCCGATGATGGATATTTCCGCAGTATCCAACCCCTATCTTAAATTCAAACATGAACAGGGTGGTGTTCGGGTGGCTTGCCGGACGAGTGCTTTGGACCCCTGGCAAGAGTTGGCCACTTTCTATGGAAACGCCACCGATTCCCTGCCGTTGCCTTTTTCCAACATGTTGCAGATTGCTTTTTATCCTGTGAATAACGGATATTTATATTTGGATGACGTGACGGTCTATAACGGGCCTTCGTGTTTGCCAATGGTCAGTGTGACGGTGGAGGATGTGACGGCCAACGCCGTCGCCATCTCCTGGATCGGCAACCACGAAAACGGGTATCTGATTCGATGCCGGGAAATTTCTGACACGGTATGGACATACTATGCCTCCACGGATACTACATACATTATCAATGGATTACAGGATTCGCATACCTACATCGTAGAGGTTTCGGGCGACTGTGACGAGCCGAACTGGATGGCGGCGCAGTTCTCCACGCTGCTGTCGGCAGCGACATTGCCCTACTTCACAGACTTTGCGCCCAATTCCGACCATGGTTGGTTGCTCAACAACGGCGAGTGTGCCAACTATTGGACCATAGGCGAGTGGGATGCCGCCAATAACATATATGCGATGTTTGTGACCAACGACGGCAACACGCCGGGATACAATGTCACGAGTTCTTCGGTGGTGACAGCGGAAAAGCTCTTCGAAGTGGCTGGTGTTGATTCCATCATAGTGGAGTTTGATGTGCGCATCGGAGGGGAGTCCTTATATGATTACATCAAGTTGTTTGTGGCACCTGAAAACACGGAATATCCAGCCTCGACCACGGCAGATTCTTACAACCCGACATACGCGAAAAGAGAGTACTCCACAAATGCTTTCAACTTCACTCCTTATTTCAGTTTGATGTATGAGCAAGTGAATGTGTCACCCTATGTTTTCAACAGAGCAGGTGGGGACGGTTTGGTGCACATTATCGCCACGATGCCCAATCCTATCGCTAATTACCCGAACTATACCCGTGCCAAGGTGGTCTTCCTTTGGAAAAACGACTATTCGATGGGCAACCAGCCTGCCCCGATCATCACGAATGTATCGGTACGGAGTAACTCGTGTGCCCCCGTGAGCCAGCTGACCGTTTCGAACGTGCATTCCACCACCGCAGACCTTTCCTGGACACCGGGAAGCGGTGGTGAAACCGATTGGATCATAGAGTACAGAGAGCCCACCTCCGCGACCTGGATGCAAGTGACCGCATCGGGAATTCCGGAATACACGCTGACAGGGCTTACTCCTTCCAGAGATTATGAGGTCCGCGTGAAAACCGACTGCGGCAGCGACAACTATTCGATACCGGTAAACAGCACTTTCTCCACCCGACACTGCGATGTTTTCTGCCCATATACCTTCATATTGCATGGTGAATGGGATTCTTTTTCCAGTGCCAATGCCCGCGTAGCCGTGATTCAAGACGGAGACATCACGGAATCCTTTGCTGCCAGCCAACATGGATTTAGCGTCACCATCAACGATACCCTATTCGTGGATATTTGCCATCATGCTGACGTCTCTGTTCTTTGGGATTACAACAGCAACTGTAACACCTGCGGTGTCACTGTGATCAATCCCGACGGGGTCACTATCTATACCGCCTCAAGTATGCCAACCCCTCACGCTGTGCTGACCACTTTCACGGGCAACTGTCCGTCCGCTTTACCCACGGTCGTTACCGACAGTGCGGACAACATCACGCAGACAGAGGCAGTGTTGCACGGCCATATCGCGGACGCGGGCGGACTGCCCATCACGGCGAGAGGTTTCGAATGGAAGCCCCTCTTCGGAAGCGACTACACGGAGGTGAGTGCCATGGGCGACAGCATGTCGTACACCCTCACGGGCCTGCAAAGCGCAACCTCTTACGTCTATCGTGCATTTGTCATGACAGAGTCGGATACGACTTACGGAGCAGATATGGTCTTCACCACACTGGAGGAGGTAATTCCGCCTTGTCCCGCCCCCACCGACCTGCACGTGACCGACTCTTCGGACAACACGCTCTCTATCGCGTGGACGGAGACCGGCGATGCTGAGGAATGGAACGTCCAGTACCGCGCTGGCAACGGCGAGATGAACTCCGACGTCTCTTACCAGCCTTCCTACTTGATCACCGACCTTCAACCCAATACTGAATACCAAATCCAAGTACAATCGGTCTGCGGTGTCCAAACCAGCGAATGGACATCCGTTGTGACGGCCTTCACGACCACGGGGCTGCGCGACTATGACCGGTCGTTCGTCGTATATCCTAATCCCGCCAACAACGTGGTTAATGTAAGCATAATGAATAATGATCAATTTAATGGTGAGATTCAGGTATGCGATGTGTACGGGAAGGTGGTCCGCACCGTTGCAGGGGCGAATAATGATTCGCCCCTGCAGACCCGTATAGATATTTCGGGTTTGGCCTCCGGCGTGTATTTCGTGAGAATCAACACGGAGAAGGGATCAATTACAAGGAAATTCGTGAAGAAGTGATGAATGATGAATGCATAATGAAGAATAAAGGACGATGAAGAAAACGATGAATAATTATTCTTCATTCTTCATTCTACATTATGCATTATGCATTAACAAAGGTCGTTGCCTATTTGGCGCGGCCTTTTTTTGTGCATTGTGGTTTTGGATTCTTTTAGGTGTTTTAATTGTTTTAATTGATTGATAATAAGATGTTTGTGTTAAAAATGAAAGAAATTCAAAAAAAGTTGCAACATTTTTAATGACATTTCGTCCTATAGTCAGAAAATTGAATAATCATTAAAATACCATTTTATGAGAAAACTTCTACAATTATTCCAAAAGACATTTCTGATGGTTTGTTTGTCAATGGGGTTGTGGATGATGAATTTGTCTGCGAATAACGTTGACATGCAGACAATTATGGCCGGATCCGAGGACAAGGTTGCCGACGACTGTTTTCCGCCATTTTTTTACTTTTCGGAGATGGACACTTCCTTCTTTATGATGTGGCAGGATGATCCTACGGCGACATACCTGCTATATTATTGCCCGACGGGTCTCATTGACAGCACGGTCTGTCTGGCGGTCACGGGCACCTCCTACGAGTTTGTCGGGTTGCCGTCGAATACTAGTTTTTCGTTCTGGATGGCGAAGATTTGCAACGGGGACACGTCCGATATCTCCGCTGTGCAAAATTATGTAACGCCGTGCGGCACCTACACCGCGCCTTACACGGAGACGTTCACCACCGGCAGCAACTGCTGGTCGTGGGACAACAACTCCTTCACCTACCAAAGCGGTTATATTTACACCTCTTCTTACGGTCTTTATGTTCCTATTTTGGCGGTCTCGCCAGTGATTGATGTCTCCGGACTGGAACATCCCTATTTGCGGTTTTCTCACTATCAGCCTGATTTCCAAGGTTATCACAAGGATGTGGCTGTCTATTACAGGGATGATTCGGAGGATTCTTGGCATAGGTTGGGGACTTTCGTGAAACCCACCGCAAGTTGGGTGACGGACTCTTTGTCGCTGCCCTCCAACTCTCCCACGCTCCAAATCGCCTTTGAAGGGGTGGGGAGCGCTTACAATACTCGGGCGCAATTCGACAACATCAGTGTGTATGATGGACCTGCCTGTCCGGTGGTTGCCGAAGTGGTGAAAGCAGGGACGGACGACAATGGCGACGTGGTCGTCACTTGGATCGGAGCGCCTAACATGAGCTACGATGTGCGTTACCGGAAGGATTCTGATACGGCATGGACGCTATACGGCGCGGCGGCAACGGAAGAGGCGATTCTGCCTGGCCTGGAGCCGCTGACTACCTATGTTGTGGAAGTTGCCACTCTCTGTGACTCGGAGGAGGAACATTACACACAGGGAATTTTCACCACCGACATGTCTCCTGTGAATCTTCCCTATTTTACGGATTTTGCAGATACTTCCGACCGGGCTTGGATGTTGGATAACGCCAATTGCTCCAACCAATGGATGATGGGCGCACCTGGTGTAGGCACGCTTAGTGACGCGCTTTTCATTGCGCAGCATTATACAACGACGGCGGGATATAATGTGCAAGCCACCACTAACGTTTGCGCGTATAAAACCTTCCAGATGGATGCAGGTCCCTTCGTCTATCTCGAATTTGACGTGCAGGTAGGCGGCGAATCCTACAACGACTACCTGAAGGTCTTTTGGGCACCCGACAGCGTGGAGTTCCCCGCTTCCACAGGAGCCCCGAACTATAGCCAGGTCAACTACTCGACCTATGCGCTGAATTTCAGCGATTATCTCAGTCAGACTGGGAGCCCGTCAATCCCTCACAAACTGAACCTCACCAATGGCAATGTGATACATGTGAGCGTGGAACTGGACAATATCACACCGAATGGCGTGGCGAAGTTAGTGTTCGCATGGCGTAACAATTATGGATCCGGCACGCAACCCGGCGCCATAGTTTCAAATGTACATATTTGGCAATCAAATTGTTATGCTGTAAACGACCTTGCTCTTTCTGGTACGTTTATGGACACGGCGGTGGTTACGTGGAGCACCTATATGCCGGATGCCACCTACACATTGCAGTACAAACCGCAAAATTTGGCCTGGACCGACCCAGCGGTGGTTAGCATAACCGTCACCGATACTTTTGCTGTGCTTACAGGATTGCTCACACAGACCGCTTACGACCTTCGTGTGGCCACAAACTGCGACGCTTCTTTGTCAGAGTGGCGGAACATCAGTTTCGTCTCAGGTTGCGACGTGGTTACTGTCAATGATGTGACACCTTATTTAGAGACCTTCCCGACAGAACCAGAATGCTGGAATTTATCCACCAATCCGTGGCACGCTTGGACATTGACGAACGGGAAACTCTACCACAACCATATCTATCCTGGGGCGGACACTTGCGGCATAGTGTCGCCGGTGTTCGACATCTCCGCGGTCACGCACCCTTACGTCTCCGTCAAACACTCATCCAGCAACGGCTCCTACAATTCCGATGATTTCGGCGTTTATTACCGGACAAGCGCCACCGACGGTTGGCACAGGCTGGGACTTTTCACTCAGTCGTCGTCTTCATTGCAGAATGACTCGATACCGCTCCCGTCGGGATTCGACCACATCCAACTTGCTTTCTTCGCCAAGGAAGCCGGCGGCGGTACCATCACAGTGGATGACATCTCCGTTTTCAACGGTCCTGAGTGCGCCCCCATCTATTACCTTACTGTTAGTGATATTACCGCTGATTCTGCCACACTTTCTTGGGTGGGCTTCTCCGACGATGGCTATGCAATCCGCTACCGCATTCTGCCCGACACTACTTGGGTCTATTATGGTACCACATACGACTGTTACTTCATCTTTGACGACTTGCATGCCAGCAAAAATTACCAGGCGCAGGTTTCGTCTGTCTGCTCGGGGACCGCTTGGAAGTCTGTGAATTTCTCCACCCCGTTGGGCGTTGAGGATTTACCATACTACACGGATTTTTCACCAATGTCAGACCAAGATTGGAAACTTAACAACGGTGTCTGCAACAACTATTGGATGGTTGGCAAGGTAGATACCTCTGCCTATTCCGACTACGGACTGTTCATTTCAAATAACGGACAGACACCCAACTATGGAAGCGGTCAGTCCACGGTGACGGCTGAAAAACTCTTCCGTATCGGCACAAACCCTGAAATATCCATCGATTTCGATGTCAAGATAGGAGGCGAGAGTCGGTACGATTTCCTCAAATTACTCCTTTCTGGTCCAACGGTGGAGTATGCGGCTTCCACTGCCACGGAAAACAGTTCCGGGTATCCGTTGTATATGCTTTACAACGTGAATTGGTCTGGCTACAGTTTTGATTTCTCAAACTACAAACCGCTCACCGGGAATCAGCAATACCCCTATATTTTCAATTTAACCAACGGCAATGTCGTGCATGTTACGGCTACCATGACGAACCCATACTACAACCCGGATGCGAACTCCACCATTAAGGTGGCTTTTGCCTGGACGAACGACAATGCGGTCCATAACCAGCCTGGGGCCATCATCTATAATGTCTCCGTGCACACCAACAATTGCGATCCTGTGAATAACTTAGCGGTGACAGACCTGCATCCCACATCTGCCACCTTCGACTGGACCGCTGGCAATGTAGAAACTACTTGGAATTTCGACTACAAGGAAGGCAGTGCCACCTCGTGGATTTCCAACGCCGTGAACAGTCCCTCTTTCACCATGACGAACCTGCAGCCTGAAACCGAATACTTTGTGCGCGTGCAGGCCGATTGTGGCAATGGGGATGTTTCCAACTACGTGACGACTTCGTTCATCACGCCTTCGTGCGAGGCGATAGACCAGTGCGAATATATGTTCATCCTGACTGATACTTATGGCGATGGCTGGAGCGGCGGGCACTTGTATGTGCGCCAAAACGGAGTACAGATTGCGGACCTGACAGCTGTTGACCACGTTGGTCAGCACGGTACCATGTCTTACGACACCATCCCGTTGATGCTATGCCCTTGGGCGGATGTCCAGGTGGTTTGGGACAACGGAAGCATGTTCAATCAGTGCGGGTTCATCTTCCAAAGTCCTGATGGGGTTACGCTGTATCAAATTGATGAATTGTTCAACTACTATCCTGACACCACTCTGTATGCTTTCACGGCGTATTGTCCTTTGATTGAACCGACGGTGGTAACGGACTCGGTCTCCCAAATTGGGCAAGATCACGCCACTCTGCACGGACACATCGCCGACCCAGGCAATCAATTTGTTGTTTACCAAGGATTTGAGTGGAGAGCAACCTCTAATGGTGTTTATCAGTCTGTGAATGTGAGCGGTTCGCCCATGGAATATACTGTCACGGGGCTTCATCACTCCACGGAATATGTTTTCCGGACGTTTGCGGCCACGGACACCGCTGTCTATTACGGATCGGAAATCACCTTCACCACGGAACAAGGACCTTGCCCCGTTCCTGAGAATCTGCACGTTACGGACACTACAAATGAGACCATCGCCATCGCATGGACGGAGATGGGCGACGCGGAGGAATGGAATATCCAGTATCGTACTGGTAGCGGCGAGATGAGTTCTGACATCTCATATCAGCCTTCCTACCTCATCACGGATTTGCAGCCGAACACCGAGTACCAGATTCAGGTGCAGTCGGTCTGCGGTGTCCAAACTAGCGAATGGACACCCGTGGTGACCGGCAAGACCACAAACACCGGTATTTCGGATTATGACCGCTACATCAAGATTTACCCGAACCCCGCGAACAACGTAATTAATGTGGAATGTACAATGAACGATGTACAATGGGGTGGTGAAATCCAAATTGTGGATGTGTTCGGGAAGGTCGTCGCCGTTGTAGGGGCGAATAATGATTCGCCCCTACAGGCCCGTATCGACATCTCGGGTTTAGCCGTGGGCGTGTATTTCGTGAGAATTAACACGGAAGCGGGGGTGGTGACGAAGAAATTCGTGAAACAATGAAGAATGAAGAATGCATAATGAAGAATAAAGGACGATGAAGAAAACGATGAATAATTATTCTTCATTCTACATTATGCATTAACAAAGGTCGTTGCCGGTTTGGCGCGGCCTTTTTTTATTATGAAAAAAACACAGAAATGAGTTTAGCCTTTAAAATGTTTTTGTATTTTTGCGGCAAAATACAAGTTCACCACTTAGTGGTCCACTTATTGGTGGTCCATTAAGTGGTGAACCTATTAAAACGTTTGTTTACAATATTTTACAACTGTTATGAAAGAAATAGAGAGGTCTTTTATCTATGGTGTTTCAGTAAGCGGAACCAACTTTACTGATAGGGAGAAGGAGACTCGCAGACTGAAAGTGAACTTCGAGAACGGGCTTAATGTCATCCTTATTTCGCCCCGTCGCATGGGCAAGACATCGCTCGTTAAAAAAGTGCAACAAGAGGTGGACAGGAAAATTGTCCATACCGTGTACGTTGACATTTACGACTGTCGTTCGGAATACGATTTCTACAACAAATTTGCTGTCGCATTGTTGAAGCAAACCTCGTCCAAGATGGAGATCGCCATCGAAAACATCAAACGTTTTCTGGTCCGACTGACGCCCAAAATCTCGTTCAGTCCAGACCCGACAACAGATTATTCCATATCGTTAGGAATCACCCCGAAGGAGTATAAGCCCGAAGAGATACTCAATCTGCCTGAAATTCTTGCGCAGCATATTGGGAAACACATTGTTGTCTGCATCGACGAATTCCAGCAGGTGGGTGATTGGCCCGACACCCTGGATGTACAAAAGCGGATGCGCGGCGCTTGGCAGCACCAGAAACACGTCTCCTATTGTTTGTCCGGAAGCCGGCAGCACATGATGACCAACCTTTTCCAAAATAAGCGTATGCCGTTATACCAGTTCGGAGAGCTGAACTATTTGCTACCTATCCCGACGGCAGACTGGACACCCTTTATACAATGGAAATTCAAGGAGAAAGGCCTTTCCATTGACGCACGATACGTGACTCGAATTTGCGAAGTCGTGCAGAATCAGTCATCCTACGTGCAGCAATTGGCTTGGAATGTGATGCTCAACACTGAAAAAGAAGTCACGGATGCTGAATTTGAGCAAGGGGTTGAAGACCTGATGATACAATGTACTCCTCTGTTTCTGGAGCAAACGAGGGCTCTCACCAGCTTCCAGATGAATTTCCTCCGTGCTATTATAGCAGGACAACATTCTGGCTTTGCATCTCAGGAAATATTGGAGAAATTCCAACTTGGGTCAAAATCCAATGTAAGCAAGATGCAGAAGACTTTAATTGAAAAAGACTTCATAGAGCTGCGCCAAGACGGCCTCTACATATCAGACCCGGTGCTTCAACTGTGGCTACAGTGCCAACAAAAAGTATAAGGACAGCCGCCGTGTGTGTCATCATTCATCATTCTTAATTCTTAATTAAATCACGTACCCCACCTCCTTGAACCCGAACGCCTCCTGGCTTCCGTCCGGCAGTTCTAGTACCAGACGGCCGAAGCGGTCGATGTCGCGGATGATGCCGGTAATCTGTTGTCCACCAATATTATACAAATGCGGCGCATCGCGGCGGTAGAGATGCGAGAGATACTCTTCGCGGAGGGCGGCCTCGTGTTCTGTGGACAGCAGCGGACGGCGTTCTTGCAGCACCGCGAGGTACTCGTCCAACAGCGCGTCCACATCGTAATGTTGGCCGGTTTCGAGGAACAGCGAGGTGGGATTGGGGATCCAATCGGGGAATTCCGCCTCGTTGACATCGATGCCGATGCCCGCCACGGTGAAGTCGAGGCGGCTGCCTGAGAGACTGTGCTCGGTGAGGTCGCCCGCGAGCTTGCGGTCGCGCACGTACATGTCGTTGGGCCACTTGATGAGGACCTCGGGCACGTACTTGGCGAGGAACTGGCGCGTGGAGGTCGCGAACCAGAGGTTGAAGACGAACTGGTCGGCGGCGGCTAACCCCGTGTCGAAACAGATGCTGGTGAGGATGTTGGCGCCGCGCGTACTGTGCCACGTGTTGGTGCCCGCGCCGCGCCCCGCCGTCTGGAAGTCCGCATAAACAGCCCATAAGTCGGGCACTGCCTTCCCGCAGCTGCGAAGCTCCCGCAGAGAGGACATGAGGTGGGAGTTGGTAGAAGTGACGTCCGTC
The DNA here is from genome assembly GCA_946413585.1 of uncultured Bacteroidales bacterium. Lineage (GTDB taxonomy): Bacteria > Bacteroidota > Bacteroidia > Bacteroidales > WCHB1-69 > F23-D06. The sequence continues at coordinate 25,328 of CAMKLG010000010.1, read as the reverse complement.
AGCTTCGTGATCCCGTATATTGCATTTCGATTGTCCATAGTAAATTGCTGTTGGCTTTTAGCTTTTAGCTGTTGGCTGAAAAAAACGAGCCGATGAAACCGCAAAAATACTATTTTTGCAGCTCGAAAAATAATGTAAAATGAAGAAACTGAAAATAGTCTGTTTGGCGGTGTTTGCCGCAGTGGCGTTTTTCTCCTGTAAAGATGAAACAGGTGAATATGTGGAACAATTATTTACCAACAACCAGAAAGAAGCGGCGATTAAGGCTTGTCTGAAGGTCTCTGCGGATACCGCTTCCGCACATCTTTTTGTCCCCAATGGTTTTTATGCCTACAATGATTCTATTTATCAAATAGATTTCGAACCCCTTCAAAGCACTCTTTTTGCTGTTTTGGATGAACATGGGTATGGCAATCTGGTGGATTCTTTAGTGCTGTATGTCAATCGGTTGGCGGAGAGTTGCGGCAGTCAGGTGACCCCGTCTCTGAAAGCGGCTGTGGATTCCATGAAGATTCTGGATTACGATGCCTTGATCAATGGCAAAGAAGACGCCATCACCCGCTATTATGAGATGTATGAGTATAAATTCCTCAAATCTGCCATCCAGGTGCCCGTTTCCGTCCGTATGGATTTGTACAACGTCAATGGCACTTGGGCACTGATGATGAATAAGTACATTCAATACACCAATGTCCCGCTGAATTTCGACATCCAGAATTACATTGTGGAAACGATGCTTTACGATATCCTTGAGGAGATGGGCAGAGAGGAGTACAATATTCGTACTCTGTTAGACCATCGCACGGAGGATATGGATGCGTTTGGAGAATAGGACATGCTTTGGAATGTTTGAGCTGACGCGATTCAGTTCGTCTCTTAAAATAACGACAATTATTAACGTTAAAAAATCATCAATATGAGAAAAGACAAACTCTTTAATGGCAAAACATTAGCGATTCTTTCTGGCGGTGGTGACACCCCGGCCATCAACTCCAGCATCGAGGCGGTGCGCAACCGTGCTTCCATGCTTGGCTTCCGCGTCTATGGCGTGCTGCGCGGCTGGAAAGGCCTCCTCGGCGACGGCGATATTGTGGATTTAACCAATATTCCTTATAACGGACTTTACGGTGGCACCGCGCTGCTGTCCAGCCGTACCAACCCCTTCCCGAGCAAGAAGAGTCCCGAAGACCGCTCCCAGCAGATTCTCCGCAACATCGAGCGCTACAAAATCGATGTTCTGGTGACCATCGGCGGTGATGATACCAACGGCGCGGCCAAGAAGATGTACGAAACTTACGGCATCCCGGTCATCGGCTTCCCGAAGACCATCGACAACGACCTGCGCACCCGTACTTACCACCACTACAACGGTCAGCAGTTTGAGACCGTGTTGTGTCCCGGTTTCCCGTCAGGTGCCATGGCCATCAAAAAACTGACGGCTAAGTTGCACACCACCAATGAGTCGCACCAGCGCATTATGGTGCTCGAAGTGATGGGTCGCGACGCAGGTTGGCTCACCGGTACGGCCTCTTTCGGTGGCGCACAGATGGCATTGGTTCCTGAGGTGGAGATGACCAAAGAGCGTAAAGAGTTTTTCTTCGAATCTGTGAAGGAAATGTACATGCGTTCTCCGAAACATAGCCTCATTATTGCCGTTTCAGAAGGCGTTCGCTGGTGGGACGACGAGAAACAGGAACTCGGCATGGTGTATGCCAGCTCCGACCTCGACGAGTATGGTCACCCGCGCTTCGGCGGCGTGAGCGGCGTCATCGCTTCCGAAATCAACAAGCGTCTCGGCATCGAAGCTCGCGGTCAGATTTCCGGCTACATCCCGCGTTCCGGTAAGTGCTACGAATACGACCGTCGTTTGACCTCCACGTTGGCCGACAAGGTGGTTGACCTCTTGCTCCGCGAAGACTACGGCAAGATGCCCGTCTTGCGCGACATCGTCCCCTACGACGAACTTGAAGAGTTCCACACCGATGCCATCGAGATGGGCAACATCGGCAATTTCCCGCTTCCCGCTGCTTACTACGATGCCAACAAGTTCAAGTTCACGGATCAATATACCGATTTCCTGACGAACATCATCGGTGCACCCTATCGCATGGAGTTCACGCAGAATTTCCCGATTGTGATTCCGGAATAGGTGATTAGTGATCAGTGATCAGTGATTAGTGATTAGTGATTAGTGATTAGTGAATGGAAATAAGTTAATTTCCTTAAACATAATTCCTTGAGCAGTCCCGAAGGGACAAGACGCACGCAGTACAATTAACCCCACACAAGCGACGAAGGAGCGCAGTGTGGGGTCGAAAGAACAAACATCATGGCAGAATTCCTAATAAAAGGCGGTCACCGCCTCCACGGCGAAATCACCCCGCAGGGCGCGAAAAACGAAGCCCTGCAGGTGCTTTCTGCGGTGCTGTTGACCAAAGATCCCGTCACCATCTCCAATGTCCCCGACATTCTCGATACTCGACGTTATCGTGAGATTTTGGCGTTGATGGGGGTGAAAATCACGACAGTGGATGCTCATACATTCACCTTCCAGGCGGAAAATGTGGATTTCGAGCAGTTGCATACCGACGATTTCGAGCGACTTTCCACGAAAATTCGTGCTTCCATCATGGTGCTCGGTCCGCTGTTGGGCCGTTACGGCAAGGCCTACTCCGGCAAACCTGGTGGCGACCAGATTGGACGACGGCCGTTGACTACCCACTTCGAAGGGTTGGAGAAACTTGGTGCGGTAATTTCCACTTCCGCCGACGAGAAGTTTTTCGAACTGGAAGCAAAACAGCTAAAGGGTTGCTATATGCAGCTGAATGAGCCGTCCGTGACGGGTACTGCCAACATTGTGATGGCCGCTGTGCTTGCAGAGGGGGAGACTACCATCTTCAATGCTGCCTGTGAACCGTATCTTTACCAGCTTTGCACCATGCTCAATAACATGGGCGCGAAGATTTCCGGTATCGGCTCCAACCTGCTGAAGATTCAGGGAGTCAAGGAGTTGCATGGTTGCGAACACCGCATTTTCCCCGATATGATCGAGGTGGGCAGTTTCATTGGCATGGCCGCTATGACGCAGTCGGAAATTACCATCAAGAACTGCGCTTGCGAGCATTTAGGGCTTATTCCCTACACGTTCCGCAAGATGGGCGTAAAAATGGAGCAAGTGGGCGACGACTTGATCGTGCACGGCGAGCAACCCTATGAGATTTATTCCAACCCGCGTGAAGCTTCCATTCTGACCATCGCTGACGCGCCTTGGCCGGGATTCACTCCCGATCTTATCAGTATTGCGCTGGTGACCGCCATCCAAGCCAAGGGCAGCGTGCTGATACATCAGAAAATGTTCGAAAGCCGCCTCTTTTTCGTGGATATGTTGCAGTCGATGGGTGCGCAGATTGTGCTTTGCGATCCTCACCGTGCCATCGTGATTGGGTTGGCCCGCGAGAAACAGCTCCGCGCCACCAAGATGTCCTCGCCCGATATCCGCGCCGGTATTGCGCTGCTTATCGCGGCACTCTCTGCCGAAGGTACGAGCGTGATTCAAAATGTGGAGCAAATTGATCGCGGTTACGAGCGCATTGTGGAACGGCTTACCGTGCTGGGCGCGAAGATTGAGAGAGTGTGATCTCTGCGTATCGCACGTATTTGTCGTATATGAATTATGTCGCGCCGCATTTGAACAGATGCGGCGCGTTTTATTTGATACGTCAAAGTCAATAATCAAAGTCAATAGTCAACGTCAAAGAACGATCGATACACCTCAATCATGTCTTGCGCCACTCTTTCTGGGGAGAATCTCATCTTTTGGATTCGTCCCTTTGCAATACGTTCTTCCTGGAATCCCTCATCCGTTGCTAACCGTAGCAGGTGCTCGGCTACGGCAGCATCGTCGTCAGGATTCGCATAGAGGGCAGCGTCGCCACCGGCTTCGGGCATTGACGACACACCACTGGTCACCACCGGCGTGTCGCAGCACATACTCTCTAACACGGGGATTCCGAATCCTTCGAACCGCGAAATATACACGCTCGCGAGGGCTCCTCCGTATAAGGCGGGAAAATCGGCGAAGTCCGCATTGGTCACGATGTGTATCCGTCCGTTCGCTTCTTTCATCACACTTTGTCCGTATTCCCCTCGAGGTCTTCCCACAATAACCAGCTCGATTTCTTCAGGCAATCGATGCAACGCGCGTATGGTGCATAGTTGGTTCTTGCGTTCCTCTATCGTCCCCACACATATTATATATTTGTCTGGCAGATGGTATTTTTTGTGTGCGGCTTCGATGTTCAGGCTCGTATTGTCCACTTTCCAAAACATTTCGTCGCACGTTTGATAGACAACCTTTATTTTCTCATCAGGAACGTCCATCAGTTCTACCAAATCCTGCTTTGTTTGCTCGCTGATGGCCACGACGACATCTGCCACGCGGCACGCATGTCTCATCTTCTTGCGGTATATGGCTCGATCGAACGGCGAGAAATATTGAGGATACCGCCACGCTATCAGGTCGTGGACGGTCACCATTTTGACCACTTTTTGGGGTAAGCCCAGTGGCAGCTCTTGGCTCAATCCATGATAAACTTGCACCCCGTCCTTTTCGACATCCTGTGCCTTTGCCAGCGTGCGCCAGAGGGATGGTGCGCATTTCCACCATCCTTGGGGCATTTTTACACGGGTATGCGGCAGATTCTTTGCCAAATCCTCATAGCGCGATTTTGCGTAAGGCGTGTAAAGCAGGGCTTCCACTTCTCCGCTCTTGACGGCTCCCGCAATCACGCCGCGACTGTAGTTTCCCAGCCCCGTGCCGTTGCAAAATGCACGTTTCGCATCATATCCAATGATTATCTGATCCATATTTCGCGCTTTTGTATAACAATTTTCGTTTGTTATGGAAAAAACGTAATGTCCTTACAAGGAAAAACAGCGCAAAAATACATTTTTTTGCGATATTGAAAAAAAATGTATTTTCGCGGCCAATATGAACGAACGTCACCGCAAGAAAAGACTCACGGCATGGCGCTACCTTTTGGCCTTGCCACGTAGCGTGATCATCAATTTGCGCTTACTTCCTTGGCGGCAAGCATGGCATCTGCCCTTGCTCGTTTCCCATCGTGCTGTTATTGAAAACCTTTCGGGGCGAGTTGAACTCCATTGTGAGAACCTCCGCATAGGCCTTGTCAAAATAGGTTTCGGCACCTACCAAGGGACGGATTTTCGCCGCGACCGCACGCATCTTAACTTGCGGGGCATCCTTACGATTACGGGAGAATGCACGTTCGGGGCTGGTTGCAGTGTCGAGGTGGCCGAAGGAGCCGTCTTGTCTCTGGGACCGCTATTTAACTTCGGTCCGCGGTCCTTGCTCGTCTGTCACAAAGCCATGACCTTTGGCGCAAACGACCTTATCTCTTGGTGCTGTACCCTCATGGACACGGACCAACATCCGCTTATAGATGCGGAAGGCCGGCGTGTCAATCCCGACCGCGAAATACACTTCGGCGACAACGTGTGGATGGGATGCCACGTAATAGTCTCCAAAGGAACTTCGTTGCCCGACGAGACCACTGTTTCCGCTGGTGCCCGGCTGTCGGGTCGCTACGAAGAACCCCAAACGGTGCTTGCCGGCAATCCCGCCATTGTCATTCGCCGTGGAATTAAGAGAGAACTATGAACCAACTTTCAGCTATCATCATAACCCATAACGAAGAGCGTAACATCGGGCGATGTCTTGACTCTTTACAAGGATTGGCAGACGAAGTCATCGTTATTGACAGTGGCTCCACGGATGCTACGGAAACCATCTGTCGGCAGGCAGGTGCGCACTTTGAACATCACGACTGGGAAGGCTATGCGGCCCAGAAAAACTACGCCAACAGTCTGGCCTCCTATCCATGGATACTCAGCATTGATGCTGACGAAGCCCTTTCGCCCATGCTGCGCCAAAGTCTCTTGCAATGGAAACAAGAGGAAGCGCAGCCCGCCCTTTACAGTTTCAACAGGCTCACTAACTACTGTGGCCATTGGATTCACCACTGCGGATGGTACCCTGACAAGGTCGTGCGCGTTTTCCCTGCCGGTGCCGCTCGCTGGGACGGACTTGTGCACGAAAAGCTCGTGACGAATCCTTCCGACCTCCAGACCCGTCATTTGTCTGGCGATCTCTATCACTATAGCTACTATTCGGTTGAGGAGCACGCCGAACGACAGATAAGGTATGCCACGCTTGCCGCCCAAAAGGCATACGATGCTGGCAAACAGGTCGGCAACCTTGGTGTTTGGTTGCGCCCAAAATGGAATTTTATACGCAATTACATTTTCAAGCTTGGATTTCTTGACGGGCAAGCAGGCTACACCGTCTGTCGCATGTCGGCCTACTATACATTCCTCAAGTATTCAATCTTATATCAGCTTTCTCATCCGTCGGTGCGCGGTGACGATTAATTTTCCATCACCCGTTATCAATTAAAAAAGTGTATTTTCGCGCCGTAATTTTTGACAAAGATGAATAATAATATCATACGTGTTTTGATAGGCATCGTGTTTTGTGTGTTTATGACGCAAAATGTTGATGCACAGAGATTTGTTGGGTCTGTGGTGGCAGGTTGTAATTTTGCGCAGATAGAAGGCGACGGCGTGCATGGTTTCTACAAACCGGGTGCGAATGCCGGTCTTGGCCTGACCATTGCGCTCAATAAGAAAGAGTCATGGCAACTTTCCGTGGAGTTGCTCTACTCCCAAAAAGGATCTGTAAAACATTGTTCCCCTGGTTATTTCGATACGGCTTTTTATGCTCCTTCTATGTACACGGATGTGGATCGTAATGTGCCGTTCGATCCGAAGACGAAATGCAACATTTCCCTTGACTATGTGCAAGTTCCAGTTCTGATACATTATGAGGAACGTTATTCAGGATGTACATTTGGACTGGGTTTCGCATGGGGGCGTTTGGTGCGCGCACATGAGATTTATAACGGCTTTACCCGCACCACGACCGTGCGATCGGGGGTCTATAGCAAAAACGACTGGTCTGTTGTTGCCGATGTCAACATACGACTTTACAAGAATCTGAACCTGAACTTCCGTTGGGAGTATTCCATAGTGCCGATTCGCACGATGGAGTATGTTTTCGTTCTCAATGATGGCACAACGGTGACAGAAGTTCAGAAATTTCACAACCACATGCTTTCGGCGAGGTTAGTATATTACATTAATCAGAAATTTTACAAGAATACCCGCGTGAACAAATACGGTCAAATTATGGGTACTAAATGGTTGCGCGAGATTCCGGATTATAACGACTAATAATGAAGAAATCGATAGTTTTTGGGCTTGCTTTAGTGGCCGCCGCATTGCTTTTCAGCCGCTGCCAAAAATTGGATTTGACAGCTGATTATAAGGATATTACCATTTCTTACGGCATCCTTAACGTGAAGGATAATGTCCATTATTTCAAAATATACCGTGGTTATATTACCGACCAAAACGCATACGTGGAGGCTCAAAACTGGGATCAGATTTACTATCCTGTGGATTCCATCGAGGTGCGTTTTGAGGAGTATAATAATGGCAAATTAGTTCGCAGTGCGATACTTGACACGACCACAGCCATTCCCAAGGAGGAAGGTTACTTCCATAATCCCAAGCAGTTATTGTATTTTTCTGATTGGACGTTGGATCCCGAAATGACCTATCGTTTGGTGATTCGCCGCCATAGTGATGGTCAGGAGGTCTATGCGGAGACGATGATGGTGCACGATTTCTCGATTACCAACCCTAAGTCGTCGTGGAATATGAATTTGAACCAGCCGTATCGTATGAAATTCTACTCTGCGGAGAATGCCGCTTTTTATGATATCTTCCTGGACTTCTATTATATTGAAGTTGATAATCAAACGGGTGAAATAGTACATAAAAAGATTACCAAAAAGTTGAACTCTGATTACATCCGGGCCACTACTTCGTCCGATGTTTTATATGCAGGTTTCACGCCGGAGTCCTTTTTCAACACCATCATCCAAGTCATCGAAACGAATCCGAATGTCACACGATATATTGACACCGTTGCAGGAAGACCCTATTATTGTATGCGTCTTACTGTATGGGGTGGCGATGACCACTACCTGACATACAGAGAAGTGGCCTCGCCGAACAGCAGTATTGTCTCCAATCGATTGGAATATACCAATTTCGTCTCCGAGAATGAATCGGCGTATGGCTTGTTGGGCTCCCGCAACTACGCATACGTGGATTTGATGATGAGTGCTACGGAACACAATGAAGACACGTTGGTGCTGAGCAATCGGACTAAACGTCTGAATTTCAGATATTACTACGAATCACCAGAGTTCCCGGGGAAACGTTAACATGATGGAAATGGAGTTTTTGTGGCGGCTGTTGGCGGCAATCGTGATGGGGGCGGCCATTGGCCTTGAGCGCGAATATCACGCTAAAGAGGCGGGCATTCGCACTCATCTGCTCGTAGCCCTTGGCTCCTGTCTCTTCATGATTCTATCAGCATACGGTTTTGACGCTTTTTTGGCGAAAGAGCATACCAGTTTTGACCCGTCACGCATTGCGTCTCAGGTGGTTACCGGTATCGGCTTTATTGGGGCAGGCACCATTATCCTGCAAAAGCAGGTGGTTCGTGGGTTGACTACCGCCGCTGGACTTTGGGTCACCGCAGCTATCGGTCTGGCCTGCGGTATTGGCATGTACGTCATCGCGCTTGTCACTACAGTGTTAGTGCTGGTTTCTCTGGGTGTCATCAACATCTATCTGCCTTATTTTGCTCAAAAAGAGCGCACAATTACCTTCTTGGTCGAAAATTACAACGTGCTGACCGATGTGTTGGAGAGCCTTCGCAAGGAAAAGATCACTATCCTGAATTACGAAATGCACCAAGAAGCGGAAGAGAATGATGGTGAAATGTTGGTGTCCATAGAGATACGGATGAGAAAATACGACAATATCAAAGGGATTTCTTCAATATTGCGCAATTTTGAAAAGGTAAAGTTGGTGCAGATTACCTAATGGAGGAGGTGGTATAATTCCAGCCATTTATTTCCAATTACCGCTGGCGAACAAATTTCCAAAGCTTGTCTCCGAATGCGTTCGGGCTCATAATTATGTGCGTTGTCGAGCATAGTGTTCAGCTTTTCAATAAGTTGAGGTTCGTCTTTGGGCGGAACGATGAGGGCGTTGTCATCGTTGGTGATTTCCAATATGCCGCCTACAGGCGTGGTCACCACGGGCGTGCCCGTGCAGAAGGATTCCAGCAATACGCATGGTTGGTTTTCGTAATTGGAGAAGAGCAGGAAACAAACCGAATGATGCAGCAAATCCGCAATCTCCGAAGAACTCTTGCGACCTAAAAAGTGGACGATGTCAGAAATTCCGTTTGTGATTACGAACTCTTCAGCCTCTTTGTTCTCGAAATCATGGACAATGTTCAATTCAAAGTCAGAACGTTGCAACGATAAAACCTTCACTGCGTGCAAGATGCCCATAATGTTTTTCGCGTCGTTGTCCAGAGTGGAGACGTGCAATATCTGTTTTTTGGAAGTTTGTAAGTGGTTGTCTTTAAGGGAGAAGAGGTTGGTGTCCACCACATTGCCGACTACTGTTTGCGGTTTCTCTGCGGCGGTGGGTGCGGTGAGACAGATGTTGTCGAGGAGATTTTGCGAGACGGCGGTGATGTGCGTGGCGTGACGGAACGTATGGCGCAAAATCACGCGGGAACTGAGCGGCAGTTTCGGTCGGTTCATGGGCAGATAGCCTGTCCAATGTTCGCTGACAATCAAGGGGATATGGTATTTCCGGCTGATTTTCACTGCCAAAGGCCCTAACGGTAGTGCCACGTGCAAATGCAGAATGTCGGGCTTGCCATATTGACGAACCAGCTGGTCGAAAGCGGTCAGGTAATCCTGTAATAGCCCGAATTTGCCAGAACTCTTGACGGAAATGGGAAATAATACAGCGTCTTGGGGAATTTGTGGGGTGAACCCGTCATGAACATGGTGAAAAATGACAGATTGCACGTTGTCTCCCAAGGATTCAATGTGTCGGAAAATGAAGTTGCCGTTCAGCGGCTTTTCCGGTATGGGGAACCAAGAGGGTATGTGGACGATCAGCATAGGCTAAATTCAAAGCGGATTACGACGGTAAGATTTCCGCCGCAAAGATACAATTATTTTCTGAAATAATTGTATCTTTGCCGCCGAATATGGGCTTATGTTCGGAAAGATTCTCAATACATTTGGTACGAAAATACTGGTGGCGATCATCAATTTGACGATAGCCATTCTTATATCGCAAGTGTTGGGTGACAGCGGGAAGGGAGTGCAGTCGCTGGTGCTGACAAATATCAGCTTCATCCTGATTTTCTCCGAGATTGTGTGCGGCGCCAGCCTCGTCTATCTCACCTCCCGACATTCCTTTTCCAAACTATGCTTGCCTTCTATCCTTTGGGCATTGCTGATGGCTGCCGTGATGGGGTTGATAATCAGTCTCGTGACACCAGGACTGGACTTTTCTCTTGCGGTGCACACGGCCATACTTTCGTTTGTCTCCTCTTTTGCCAATATCCATTTCCGCATTTTGTTAGGAAATGAAGAGGTAAAAAAAGCCAATGCCAACACCCTTTTACAGCCCTTCATGCTTTTGTTGACGCTGGCGGTGTATTACTTGCTTTTAGGCAAACGTGACATTTTCGGATATATTATTGCATTATATGTAGCATACTTGAGTTCATCAATATTGGGCTTTTTCCAACTACGCGAAGAATACAAGTCGTTACGTTGGTATCCATTCGGTGAATATAAAGAGGCGTTGAAAGATTTGTTTAAGTACGGCTTTTTGAATCAAACGGGACATTTTGTGCAATTCTTCAATCTTCGGCTGAGCTATTATCTGCTGAATGCGTATGTGGATACTGCGCATGTGGGTGTCTATTCCAATTCGGTGTCTTTGGCTGAATCGATATGGATTATTTCCAACAGTATCGCGCTGGTTCAGTATGCCCGCATTTCCAACAGTACCGATAAAGAGTACAATCAAAAGCTGACTTTGAACCTTGGGAAACTCTGCTTCGTGGTCTCTTTGGCAGCGGTGGTAGTGTTGGCGTTACTGCCGTCGTCGCTCTATACATTCGTTTTCGGACCAGAGTTCGGGGATATGTCGCACATTATCCGCATTTTGGCTCCCGGAGTGCTTTGTTACAGCATTTTCCTGATTCTCGGACACTACTATTCTGGTTCGGGACGCTATTTCATGAACACGTTGGCGGCGTTGTGCGGGCTGTTGGCCACGCTGTCCGGCGGTTTTGTCTTGGTGCCCCGCATGGCCACCACGGGTGCGGCCATCACCGCTTCGGTGGCCTATTCCCTCAACGCGGTTTTCTTGCTGGTCTGCTTCCTCAGAGAATCCAACTTCAAACCCAAAGAATTGTTGTTAACTCCTTCTGAATTAAAGGAATATTTTGTTGAAATCAAGAACCATTACCTGAAATAAACTCACTATGAATAAAGTCCAAAAAGGTTTTCGCGCATTGAAACTACTCTTCAGACATCCATATCTGCTCAATTTGGTGCTGGAGAGCGAGGATGTCTATAAAGAAGAACTATCGAGGAAGTACGGATTGGGTAACGGCCTGCCGTTGCTACATCTAGAGGATCTGTTCCCTGGTTTTCAGGAAACGATTTCGCCGTATGCTTACCTCTCTGGTGCAACCATGCCCATCGATATTGCATTGCTGAAGTCTATCGCGCGCAGACAGAATGCGCAAAGTTACTTTGAAATCGGTACATGGCGAGGAGAAAGTGTAGCCAATGTGGCTTCGGTGGTTCCCTACTGCGTGACGTTAAATCTCTCCCGCGAAGAGATTCTAGCTTTCTCGGATGATCCGAATTATGCCGATGCGCATGAGATGTTTTCCAAAAATCTGGACAATGTAACTCACTTACATGGCAACTCGCAGACTTTTGACTTTACGCCGTATCACCATCAGTGCGATCTTGTTTTCATTGATGGCGACCATCATTGCGAAGCCGTTAAGAAGGATACGCAGAATGCCTTCGAGCTGTTACGGGATGAAAAGTCGGTGATTGTGTGGCATGATTATGGGTACGATCCTGAGACTATCCGTTGGAGTGTGTTGAGTGCCATTTGGGAAGGAACCCCAGAAGAGAAACGTCAAAATCTTTATCAAGTGGCCAACACGATGTGCGCCATCTACATTCCGGAAACGTTTCTAACAGAAAAACTCACCCCACATATAAAGCCAAAGCATTATTATGAGGTGAGTTTGCGCTCTGTCGAGTTCTAAAATCGCGATTACTGCTTCACAAACCGTTTCGTGACCACGCCTCGGTTGGTGCGGACGCGCACGAAATACACCCCCGAGGACAAATCGGAAACGTTGATATGGATGGGTGAAACATTATTTGTACATCCAGTGGTGCGGATTAATTTACCGTAAATGTCATAAACTTCCATTCCTGCTATGTTGATCTCTTCGCTGTTAACAAGGATTTCAACAAAATCGTTAACGGGGTTTGGATAAAGTAAGAGGTTGTCACTCTGATGATTGACAATGCCGTCATGTGTGGAGGTGGTGTCTGTATCATCGTGGATGGAACCTGTCACCCAAATGTTGTCGAGGAAGATGGAGTTGCCGCCGAGACCCTCGCCGAGGAACATAACCTGATATTCGCTGTTGGTGTTGGGCAAGGGGATGTTGTGTGAGATGTAATTATTGACACCCATATTGTCCGTGTGAGAGCAAAGATATGTCCATGGGGTGGTGGCAGAGGTACGATAATAGACTCCTACGGAATCATAATGGTCGTTGTAAGAATGAAGATAAAGGGCATATCCTAATCTCACATTCTCATATCCGCTGAGGTCAAAAACAGGAGAAATGAGGCGGGCCGAGTTATCGGTATTGTACAAGAAGATGACGCAGTTGTCACCGCTGTGAGCGTACTGACTATTGTTAAATATCATCCAGTTGTTTGATCCGTCGATGATTTCTGAATCCCAGCATCCCATGTCGTATTCGAATCCTTCAAAATAGGGAAGCAAATTCACGACACCGCAGTCGGTGAAGAACTCTCCTTCTTGCGAAAGTCCACTTAGTTCATTGTCGGGGCAATGGGCGATTACATACCAGATGTAATGAGTCCCTCCACTAAGTCCGGAGAGCGTGTAAACACCATCGGTTCGCGTAATGCCATTGATACGGTGGAGATATTCTTCGTTAACAGATCCGTAGAAAAGATCGAAAGTGTCGGCACTGCTTTCCCACGACAAATCCACGCTGTTGGACGTGATATTGCTGGCACTTAAGTAAAGCGGTTCGGAACAATCCGGGATAAGAGCCACTTTGAAGTCGTCCAAGTGCCACTGGCTCAGAATGTTGTCGTCGCAGACCAAACGTAACGCCAACCATCCCGAATGGTAGGCGACGGTATCCATATCCATCACGAAAGGAATGTAAGGAGTGGAAGCGTTCAACTCAGCCAAGTAGTCTTGCGCCTTCAATGATGCGATGACGTGGAACTCCGCATCCGGGGAGAGATAGTCCATTACACCGACTTCCAGATTGTTGGATTCGGTGGTGGCGGCTTTTGCGCTGAAATAGAGGCGGTAATGATCAAGATGCTGGGAGTATATGGGCATTGAGATGAGGTTGGAACCCTCGAAACCGGCCATCAGCAAGTTCCAAGAATGCCTTTCGTAAATGGTATCCACGGAGGGATAGATTTCCGAGGCGTTCAGCATAAAGGAGGAGAGACGTACCCAGCAGCGTGGCACTTCCAGTGGGATTGTGGTGAGGTCGAAGCCTTGTTCGAAGGGTGAGAGTGGGATGATAAAAGGAATTTCGTTGCAAGGGGTGGAAAAAGTTCTCGGCAGGGAAGCGAGGACAGTGTCGCTACAATTGGCGGTGACGTACCATTGACAGTTGTAACCGCCAAACAAACTCGAAATCACCACGAAAGTGTCCGTGATATTTGAAACTTGTTCGTAATAATCGTCCCCCTCACTTTTGTAATAGACAGTGAATTCAGCTGCGGAGGAACTCCAAATCAGTCGTGTGGCACTCTCGGAAAGAATCTCTTCATGCAGGTCGTAGGGGCGTTCGCAATCCGAAACAGTGTCTATCGTCACCATGTCAATATACCCCTTTGCCTCAGAGTCGGTGCCTTCTAATTGTCTGATTGCCATATATTTCCCTTCTCCAGAATAGTTGGCGAAAGAGACTTCGACGGGTGTGTAGGTACCGCCGCTGATGGAGAATGTCCTAATTGCATGGAAGGTGTTGATATCCAGAGGATTACTCATTACCCCTACTTCGAATCGAGAAGTGTAGTCAATGTTGCCGATATGGGAGCTGCGCACCATGAAGGAAAGTTGCAAGGTGTTGAGGTCCAGGTTCTCATCAACAGGGGGAAGAATGGCATAGCCTTCCACATTGCTGAAATAGAGTGATTTGGCACCCTGGAGAGCTTGCACCGCGTCGGTTAAAACGTATGGGACGTTGCCGTTGGGCAGGGCAGCGCGTTTCCAGCAGCTGGGAAGAGGGCGTGTCTGCGTGCCTGCGGGATTGTCGTTTTCAAAATCCCAGACTTTCGGGAGCTCCGCAGCGGTAATCCCCGGACAATCAGTAGTGAAATAGAGGGGCAAGGAGAACTGGTCGGGGGCGCAGTCGGCAGCGATGAATGCTGTGTAAGTGGTGCTCGGTGAGAGATTGACAATGGTGGTGCTCAGGGCACTGTCCACCGATTGTGCAGTCCATACAGTGTCGCCTAATTCGCTGTAGTACAGCGTGCACGGGGTCGGAGACGGGTTGTCCAAAGTCCAGGTTAAACCAACGGACGAGGGGGAAACTTCGGTCACCGTCAAATTTTCGGGTTCGGCGCAGTCGGGCGTGTGTTCTACCACAAGATTATCTAAGTACCATGCATAGCCTGAGGTGGTGTTCATGCTGTTGATGCAGCGGAACACGATGTATCTGTCGGCACCGGAAATCGTGGCGGTATGGAAGGGGATTTTGTAGAATTGATAATCGCTAGTGCTTAATTGAGAGGCAGTTATAGTTCTGACAACTTCGAAAGACGACGGATCTTCCAAATCGGACATCAGGCCGATTTCCATGCATCCGTAAGGGGTCATGTTGCCGCCAGGCTTGAGCCAGAATTTGATGCGCAGCTGTTGGATATTTTCGCCGATGGGCGGAAGTGCCACGATATTGCTGTCAGTGGCGTTGGCGAAGAAACGCAGACAGTGGTTACCTTCGTAGGCGGTGGTCCCTTCGTGGGTGCATGGGTAGGTGTGGCCGTACTCGTTGTGCCCTTGCAGCAGAGTCCAACAGAGCGGCAGCTCGTAGGTCGCTGTGTTTTCGAAGTTCATCTGATAAGGCAGATTTTCGGCCTCAATGGGGAGACATCCGGTGGTGAAAGTCACGAGATTGCTCTGCTGGGGTGCGCACGGCGCGGTCACGTAGGCTTCATACGTGGTGCTGTGCCGCAAACCTTCCAGTTCCGTGAAAGCAGAGTCGAAGATGAAGACTTCCAATTCCTGCCATGCGGTATCGCCCAGCGGACGATAGTGTATGAAAAATTGGATTTGCGAATCGTCTCCCGGAATCCACGACAAGGAGGCAGTGGTGGCCGTCACCTCGTTGACTGCCAGGCCGGAAGGCTCGTTGCAAGCGGGAATGGCCTCCAAAGTGAGGTTGTCAACATGCCAGGTGCCTTCCGATTGTCCGATGGTACGGAAGCAGATGTAGCGGTTGGGGCCGGAGATGCCGGTGTTGCCAAAAGAGATGGTGTAGGGAATGAAGTTGTTGGACGGGAGATTGGCCGCTTCGATGGTCTGCACGATTTCGAAGTTGCTCGTGTCGGCGAGGTCTTCCAACAACCCGATTTCCAAGCGACCATATTCCGCGCTGTTAGTATAGGGCTTGGCCGAGAAACGCAACCGCAACTGGTGAACCTCGACATCCACGGCAGGCATGGACACCCAGCAACGGCCACCGTCTTGGTTGATAAAGTAAAGCATGGTGTCGCCCGTGATCCATGGGGCGTAAAGGTAGGATGCGGAAAAAGCACCCGGGAAGAAAACGTCGGTGCCAGGGGAAAATTCCACCTCTTCTATTCGCGTCCAACATTCGGGAAGGTCACCCAGATTTTCGAGATTGTCGAAAGTGGTGAAGTAGGGGAGGTCATCGCTGGTGAGAGAGTGGCAGGAGGTGGTGCGGAAAGTGGCCACCGGACTGTTGAGCGTGTCGTTGCAGATAGCGGCCACATACCATTGGTAGGTGACGTTTTCCGTAAGCTCGGTGAGTTGGAAAATATGCAGGACAGAGTCGAGTGTGGCGTTGGGATAGGCCGTGTAATCGGTTTCGCCGGCAGCACGTAAATAGACGATATGCTCGGGGGCGTCCGATGTCCATGACAGGTCTGCGCTGGTGCCCGTGATGTTGCTGGAAGTCAATGCTGTAGGGGGCGTGCAGGCGGGAATCTCCGCCGTGGGGCCGTTGACATAGTCGAGGTAGAGCTCTCCGCCACCGAACATGGATCCGTGGGAGACGATGTTGTGGAATGCCAGATAGATGTTTTGTCCCTCGTAGGCGCTCAGGCTCAGCGCGAACCGGTGCCAGGTGTTGGCCGAGGTGAAGTCGGCGACTGTCAGCGTTCTGATGGCGGTGAAGTTCTCGGGCGCATTACCTGAGGTGGAAATTTCCACAGTGGTGAGGTTGTTGAGGTTGTAGCCTGCACTTTCAATCCCCATGTAGAAAACGATGGAATCGCCTGCTTGCGGGTGCAACTTGGGAGTTATCAGGTAGTTGTCGCCTTGTCCGGCACCGATCATCACGAAATGGGATCCGTTATAAGCTCCGTTGCAGTATGTCGTGGAGCTGGTCTGCTCCCAGTAGGTGAGTCCGTCGGTGTGCAATGATGTCCATCCTTGTGGCGGAAAGTCGCCCTCGAAGGATTCCGACAGTGGAATGAATGTTTGTGCAGTGGTGACAAAACACCAAGTTAAGAACAATAAAATAGAGAAAACTTTTCTTAACATAACGATACGGATTTTGTTTTTATTTCTTAAATAAAATAGAGGTTGCAAAGATATAAAAAAAATGTATTTTTGCCTTTTCTAAAAAAACGCAGAATTATGAATAAACAGATACCAGCATCAGAGCTGCCTTTGCAGAATGATGGAGCTATATATCACCTCAATTTGCATCCCGAAGAATTGGCTGACAATATCATTCTCGTGGGGGATCCGGGACGCGTGGAGATGATTTCCTCCATGCTTGACACCATCGAGGTGAAAAAACAGAATCGCGAGCTGATCACCCATACGGGCATGTACAAAGGCAAACGTGTCTCCGTGATTTCCACGGGAATGGGGACAGGTAATGTTGAAATTGTGATTACGGAGTTGGATGCTTTGGCGAATATAGACTTGAAAACCCGCATCGAAAAAGAGACACATCGTGTCCTGAATTTGGTGCGCATAGGCACTTCTGGTGCGTTACAGCCTGAAATTGAGGTGGGTACCACGGTTGCATCCTCTTTGGGATTAGGGATTGATGACGTGATACAGTTTTACGACTATGACGACATTAGTCGTGAGGATATCGTGGAAGAGTTCATGCGTCACACGCACTGGAGCAGTCGTCTGCCGCGTCCTTATTGCACGCCCGCATCACCGGTGCTCATGGAGCGTATAGGATATGACATGCGCAAGGGACTCACCATTAGCGCACCTGGCTTTTTCGGTTCGCAGGGCAGGGAAGTGCGCGCCAAGCTGAAGTACCCGGATTTGAATCGGATGATTGAAAGTTTTAGATACCAAGGAGTTGGATTTACGAACATGGAGATGGAATGCTCGGCCGTCTATGGTCTGGGCAATATGCTCGGTCACCAACCTCTGACGGTTTGCTTGATGATTGCGAATCGCGTGACGGGTGAATTCCTTGACAGCTATCACGATTTGATGGCAGACCTCTGCCGTAAAGTTTTGGACAGATTCTAAATGTTTTTAAGATGAAAAGATTGATTCTCAGTCTGCTATGCCTCGTTCTTGCTTTGGCCACCGCTTGGGGTCAGCAAGGAGAACGATTTACCATTCTCTATTTGATTCCCTTTGAATCAGAAAATTACACATCTCCCTATATCAAGGAGTGCGAAGATATGGACAATGTTCTGTCATATCGGTTGATGGGTTTTTGGAACGGTTCACAGATGGCGCTGGAGGAGTATAATGCTGAAAATGTGCCGTTGAACGTCATTGTCCGCGATATCACCAGTAATGAAACGAAATTGCGGAAGATTTTGGAGGATGAGACGTTGATGAATGAGGTGGATCTCATCATCGGACCGTTTTTCAGTAAAACGTTTGCCATCGCAGCCCAATATGCCAAACAATATGAAATCCCGATTGTGAATCCGTTCACCAATCGTCAGGATGTGACAGTGAATAACGAATTCGTTTATAAGTTGATACCTTCTTTGGAGGCGCGCCCTGCCATGGTCGCTTTCATGGCACAACAGTCCGGGGCGTTCCCCATCATCCTCTATGGCGATTCGACAGCTCCCAGTCGCGAAATGAGGAGTTATCTCAGCTATTTCGATAAGAATCAGGTGCCTTACGTGGTGTATTCGAGTGCAAGCTCCGTGGTGTCAAGTATCAAGAAGGATCAACGCCAGTTTGTGATTTCCTTTTACGACGATCCTGCGCAGAATCTCATCATCTCCCGGAATCTGCTTTACAGTGAGAAAACCAATAACCTCACTTTTGTGGTGCCGGTGTCGTGGATGGAATCCAAAACGTATGATATTGAGTATTATTCCAAACTGAATCTGCACTATTTTTCAGAATATTACATCGATTATTCCAGCGAAAAGGTCAAAACGTACGTCTATGATTATACGCAGAAGTACGGCGTGCCCCCTTCTTTGGAGAATTTTGCGTTTCAAGGTTACGACATCACCCGCTTTTTCGTGGAGTTCCTGCGCGGCGGTAAAGACATTGACCGCGTGAAAGTTTCCCCTATCGCCTTTCCGCTTTCGTTAGACAAATCGCCGAATGGCGGATATGAAAATGTGAATGTGCAGTTCTTGGAAGTTAAAGATAATGAGATAGTTCCAAGTACCTACTAATTCCTTTTCCATGCAGATATTCTTCGTCGATGTGATTTTGCCATTGCCTTTGGAGGCGCGATTTACCTATCGCGTGCCCCAAGCCTTGAATGGCCAGATTGTATTCGGAATGAGAGTCATTGTGCCGTTTGGGAACAACAAACTCTATGCTGCTGTGGTGGAACGGGTGCATGAGGAGGCTCCCAAACAATTTTCCACGAAATATGTGTTGGATGTCATAGATGAACGACCTGTCGTTTCAGAAGCACAATACCGTCTATGGCAATGGATATCAACGTATTACATGTGCACAGTAGGGGAAGTGATGGCTGCCGCGCTGCCTTCTGCCTTACGCCTCGCCAGCGAAACAAAGGTGAAAATTCACCCTGAATTCGACGGCGATGTTACGGTGCTGACTCCCTACGAGATGAATGTCATGGAGCTGCTCCTCCATCGCGAAACGATGACTGTGGCGGAGGTGGGCAAAAGTCTGCAGGTCGCCAAGGTGATGCCTATCATCAAATCGCTCGTCGATAAACACGCGGTCATCACGGATGAAGAGATTCGGAATCCGTATAAGCCTAAGAAAGAGACGGTTGTACGTTTGGCATCGCCATACGACCAAGAACCTGCCTTTATGGAATTGCTCGACCGTTTGAACGCGAAAAGCAGCACTGCAACCCAAGCCGACACACTGCTGGCTTTCATGATGCTTACTCGTGAAGGCAACCGCTACCATTTCGATGCTGCCATCCCCAAATCAACACTCGTCCATTCCGAAAAAATCAATCCGAGTAGCCTGCAAACATTGTTGAAGAAAGGGATTTTGAAGTCCGAGGAACATGTGATTTCCCGATTGGTTGATATTTCTGCGGAGAACGCTGCTGAAGTGCAACTTTCTGTCCCGCAAGATAATGCGTATCAGCAAATTAAGCATTCTTTTGGACAATTTTCTGTAACGCTCTTGCATGGAGTGACAGGGAGCGGAAAAACGGAAATCTACATCAAATTGATTGACGAGGTATTGAAGCAAGGGAAGCAGGTGCTGTATTTGTTGCCGGAAATCGCTCTTACTTCTCAGATTGTCAATCGATTAAGGAAATATTTTGGAGAAAAGGTCGGGGTTTATCATTCCCGTTTCAATGAGTATGAGCGGGTGGAGATTTGGGATCGCGTGTTGAATGGTGGCGAGCAGGACGACAGTGCCAAGTATCAGCTGATTTTGGGTGCACGTTCGGCTTTGTTGCTGCCATACAAGAACTTGGGACTGATTATTGTGGATGAAGAACACGATTCTTCCTATAAGCAGGTGGATCCCGCTCCGCGCTATCACGCCCGCGATGCTGCCGTGATGTTGGGACAGATTCATGGGGCTAAAGTGCTGCTAGGAACGGCTACTCCATCGGTGGAAACCTACTTTAACGTGCAGTTGCACAAATTTGGTCTGGTGGAACTAATGCAGCGATATGCTGACAGTCATCTTCCTGATATATATACCGTTAACATGAATTTGGCCACTAAGCGTCACGAGGTGCAGGGCCTCTTCTCGCATTTCCTGATTGAGCAGATGGCGATGGCGTTGGAACGCAAGGAGCAGATCATCCTGTTCCAAAACCGACGCGGCTATGCGGTTCGCATGATTTGCCATACCTGCGAGTCGATGCCCAAATGCCAGTATTGCGACGTGACCTTGACTTACCATAAGAAGACGAACCTGCTGAAGTGCCACTATTGCGGCTATGCCATTGAGGTACCGCGCGAGTGCCCAACGTGTCATAGTACCGATATTGAGATGAAAGGGTTTGGTACAGAACAAGTTGAGGATACATTGGCGGATATCTTTCCAGAGGCGCGTATAGCTCGCATGGATATGGATACCACGCGCTCGAAAAATGCATACCAACAGATTATTACGGATTTCGAGCAGCATAAAACGGACATTTTGGTGGGCACGCAGATGGTGACCAAGGGACTGGATTTCGACCGCGTGAGTGTGGTGGGCATCTTGAACGCCGACGCGCTTATCTCTTTCCCAGATTTCAGAGCCTTCGAACGGGCGTTTCAGCTATTGTCGCAGGTGAGCGGTCGCGCGGGACGCAAGGAGGTGCCGGGCAAGGTGGTCATTCAGACGTACCAGCCCAACCACCCCGCACTTAAATACGTGGAAACCAATGACTTTGCTGCTATGTACCACAGTCAAATTGAAGAACGGTTGCGTTTCCATTTGCCTCCTGCCACGCGCATGGTCAAGATTACGCTGAAACATCCTGAGGAACAGACGGTTCTGGCCGCTGCGATGCAATTGCAAGGATTGTTGCGTGGGGCGTTTGCCGGCAGTGTGATGGGACCCGCTGCGCCGCTGGTGGCACGCATTCAGAACTATTTCCTGCAAGACTTTTGGCTGAAGCTGCCCCGCGACCACTCCCTTTCTTCCAAGAAGCAGCTGCTGGCGGAAATACTACGGCAGTTCAAACAGCTCCCTGATTTCAAGAAAGTGCGTTGTGTGGTAAATGTGGATGCGTAAATTGCTATGATTCAATGTGATATATTATGTCGGAGAAGTTTCGGAAGATATGGCAAATGGATGGGGTGTATGTCGGGTTGCTGCTCGTGATTACCGTGTTGGCTTACGCCGGTTTTCTCGCACACCCATGTATTCATGATTTTTACAACGAATTTTTCCCGCAACGTTATTTCCACATTGACTGCTTGAGGAATCACCTTTCCCCGTTGTGGAATCCCTACCAAATGATGGGGACACCTGCCCATGCAGACCCTCAGACGGGTGTGTTTTATATCCCGGCACGGATTTTTGCGATTTTTGGCCCATATCACTCCATTTGGTGCGCTATTGAGTTTATGATGCACGTCTTTGTTGGAGGTTGGGGACTTTACTGTCTGTGCCTACATTTCAATGTGTCACGACCTGCCGCATTCGTTGGTGCGTTCGCATATCTGATGTCGGGCTTTTTCGTGGGGAATGCACAGCATCTGTCGTGGATAGTGGCAGGCGCTTGGCTCCCGTGGCTGATGTACAGCACATTACAACTGTTGCGCACCCCAGGTTGGCGACCTGCCGTTTGCACCGCCATCTTCGCCTCGCTGATGTTCACGGGTGGGTACCCCGGATTCAGTTTTGGATATGTCTATATTGTTGCCGCCCTGTTTGTGGCAATGGCGTTTCACGATGTCAAGAATAAGCGTTCCCGTCATTTCCGCGATATTTGTCTCTTTGGCGCATTGGCAGTGCTGCTTTTTATCGTACTTGCCCTACCCACCATCATCTCCTTCGTTGAGGTCAAACCCTGGATTACACGTGGGCAATCACTTGATTATACGCAGATTTCGAACGATTTTCCATCGCTGTCTTCCCTGCTGTTCCCGTACACCATTACCACAGAACCCAGTATTATGTCTTCAGATGTCACCATGCGCAGTATCTATGTGGGCATCATTACGTTGGCGTTCTTTGTAGTCGGGGTGTGTCGAAACCGTAGTCGTATGCTATGGCTTCTGCTGGGGTTGGGCGTTTTGTCGTTGCTGTTTGCATACGGTCGGGTGTTGCCGTTCCACCGATTTGCGTTCTACACCTTGCCGTTGGTACAATTGATGCGCATCCCCACGTTGATGCGGATTTTCTTCATTATCACGATGTTGCTTTTCGCCGCCGTAGGATTTGATGCCATTTCGAAAGGAAATCAGAAAGCGCGTAAAATATTGATTATAACAATGTTGATGGTCGTCGCAGTGTCACTCGTTGTACTGGTGGCGGTTAATCTGCCCATTAGCAAAGGGTGGGAAAGCGACCTGTTTCCGCATACCTTCTTCCGCAAATTGAGGAAGGAAGCGGTGATGACCTTGGCCATAGCCCTTCTTCCCATACTCATTTTCCGATTCTTGAAATTCCGTCAGGCCTCTTGTCTGCTATTGGTTATTTTATTGATTGATATGATGTTACATGTGGCAGTGATTGCTCCATATACTGTTTATAATAAGGAATTACGGCATCGGGATTTGGCGCGGATCACACAATCTCGGGCGCGAACTGTCCCGCAGCGTCTGAGCAACGCCTCCGCTATTCAGGATCCCGACCCGCATCTGTTGTGGAAAAACGCCGGATCGTTCTTCAAACAGGTAGAGTGGGAGAGTTATAATCCATTCATGCTCAGTAATTTCGATAAAATGCAACAACCCTATTTTGAAAACGGTCAAGAGCTGAACATGGATTTACCTATCGCCTTCTTTCCGAGGACAATCGTTTTCGACACGGTTGCCCACATTTTGAATGATGACACCGCATACGTAGAACAGCAAGAAAGGAAAGGAACTTATCAAGATTCGACTTCGTCAGCGACCATTGTGCAGTTTGATCCTGGTTGTATTGTCTTGAAAACCAATGTGAAAGAGTCCCGGCCGCTCGTCCTTACGCAGAATTACTATCCTGGTTGGCATTGTGAGGCCGACGGACGCGACTTGGAAATCCACCGCATCAACAGTTCCATGATGTCCGTACAGGTTCCCAAAGGCACGCAAAAAGTCGTCTTCACCTATCGCAAACCCTTTGTTTCAGCCGCCTGGACGCTGGAATGGCTGACGTTCCTGGTGCTGCTGCTGTTGTGCGTAGTCGCGAGGGAAAAGGGAGTAGGGAATAGGGAATAGGCAAAAGGCAATAGGCAATAGGCAATAGGGAGTCCTACGTCAAAAGTCTATGTCTAAGTCTAAGTTTAAGTCTAAGTCTTAAGTAACAAAGCATCCCTTTCTCGCCAGTGCACGACCAACAGCCAACAGCTAACAGCCAACAGCCAACAAGTACCCAAACACTCCAACGAATTGCAAAACAGCGGCGGCGAGTACGAAAAGGTGGAAAACAAAATGCCGGTAAGGTTTTTTCTTGCCAATGAGGTAGAGGATGGCACCGATGGTGTAGGCCACGCCGCCATACAGAATCCAGGCAAAGCCCGGCCACGTCATGGCGGTGATGGTGTCGCGCAGACTGATGATCACGCACCAGCCCATGGCCAAGTAGCAAATCATGGAGAATTTCGCGTATTTTTTGATGTCAATGGCATTTAGGACAATGCCGAGGATGGCGAAAATCCATTCAACGGCCAAAATCGACCACGCCATGGGAGGGTTGACTTTGAGTACGCCCAAAAGCATAATGGGCGTGTAGGTGCCCGCGATGGTGAAGAAGATGTCGCAATGATCGACCACGCGCATCACCTGTTTGGGCATCCCTTTGGGAAGTCCGTGGTAGATACTGGAAACCAGGAACATAACAAAAACGGAGAGGACGTAGATGACACTGCTGACCAGTGCAAGCAAGCTTTGGTTTTGCAGCGATGCACGCACAATCATATACATCATCACGAGGGCGCAGACCACGCCAACCGCATGACTGGCGCAATTCAGGATTTCCTCTTTGCGGGAATAATTCGGTAACGATCTATCTTTCAACGGAGTTCTAAGTGTCTTTGACATATTTTCAGCTCGTTTTTTCGGGCGGCAAAAATACGAAAAGTCCGGTATTCAACCAACAATGGTGCTTGGACCGGAATAACGTTGGCCCAATAAATGGCAAACATAAGAAGTGAAAGACCCGCTATATTATATTTCTTCGTAAAGGGAAATAATGTTTAGTTATCCAAAAATAGGGTGGAAAGTCGCTGCTTTCCACAAAAATCTCCACAAATAGGAAATTGAAGAAAGGATAGGAATAAGTTGCTTCTAATTTTTTTGATTGAATCCTGATTGTATGCTTCCCTGGTTTCAAATAATAGTTATCCCGAAAAAGCTTTATACCAGTATTGTGGTAGATTGTGTCCTGAGTCAATATTTTGTCATCAATAAATAGCGTGAAATCTATGGAATCATAAACAATGGTATCCCATTTGCATCTTTCTTGTAAATAGTCTCTAAAACAACCTCTTCCCCATTCGGATCCACCAACTTCACCGGGTTATCCGCGCAATAAACATACGGGCTCAGCGAAGGATATTTCTCACTCATGGGGTCAACGCTCAGCCAGATGCTCAAGTCGCTGCTGTAATAACGTGAGCCAAAGTAGCTTAGGCCGGTTTCGGGGTCGCGTTCTTTGGCGGAGAAGGTGAAAGACGAGTTAGCAGTTGGGCGGGAACCGACATCGCCTGCCCCGATAGGGGCTAAAGCCAG
>CAMKLG010000009.1 GCA_946413585.1 uncultured Bacteroidales bacterium | reverse complement strand
CGTATCGCTGTGCTCGGTGATGGTCACCGTCACACTAATCGGGTTGATGGTCAACTTACCGTCAGTTACTTCAAAGGTTACGGTTCCAAAGTTGGAGTTCGTATTCGCAAAGTTAGAGGCCGCCAGACCCATAGCGTAAGTGCCGACATTCGTACCGTGTGCCGTCTCATTACCGTTGAAGACGAAGTCTGCAGACGTATATAATGTATTGCCAGACGTCACATCATAGCCGCTCACACTGTGCTCGGCGCCGTCGTAATTCACCGTACTGGTATGACCGGCAATGGTCACTGTCACGTCAATCGGCTCAATGGTCTGATAACCGTCAACCACATTGAAGCGCACCAAGAATCGGTCATCCGTGTTGCTGAAGTCTGCCGCATTGAGATTCATGAGCGTAGTACCCACCTCTGTTCTGGTCGCGGTAGCGTTTCCATGGAATTGGATAGCCGTTCTTGGATAATAGCTATCGTATGCGATAGGATTTTCATCTACCGTATGACCCTCTACAGAAGTAATCTCATAACCCGTAACGGTATGCGCCGTTCCACTATAATTAGCAGTATCAAAGTTACCTGCAATATTCACAATCACCACGCCCGCCGGTACAATTTCTAACCAACCGTCAGTGACATTGAAGGTGACATTGAAGTTGTCGTTATTATTGGAGAACTGGCTTTCGCTCAGACCCATGTTGTAAACGCCCACCGTAGTACCTGTAGCGACAGCACTGCCACTGAACGTCATATCTGCGGTATTGTAGTTGGTATTGGTCGTACTGATTGTATAACCCGTAACCGTAATCGAGTTGTTAGTAAACTCCTTGACGTTATGATTACCCGCGATAAGTACCTCAACATTAGCCTTGTTGATGGTCAGATAACCGTCAGTCACGTTGAATCTCACGTTTGCGAAGTCAGTGTTGAGATTCTCGAACTGTGCTTCCGCAAGACCCATGTTCGTGGTACCCACCGTCGTTCTCGTCGCCTCTGAATTGCCACTAAAGGTGAAGTCTGCCGTAGTGTAAGGTTCTGAACCTTCCGGTGTCCAGATGGAGACATCGTAACCACTCACACTATGCTCATACGTGTCGTAGTCAAGCACGCCATTATGACCGGTAATGGTCACAATCACCGTACCTTCTGGCACAATCTCCAACTTACCGTCAGAAGCAATCGTGAAGTTGACAGCGTAGTTCGCATCACTGTTCGTGAAGTTATTCGCAGAAAGGTTCATGTTATAAACACCTTCAGTCGTACCAACAGCCACAGCGGTGTTGTTGTCGGAGACATTGGCAACATCGTAGCTGCTGTTGTCAGAGACCGCTGTGAAGCCTGTCACCTGCTGCTGTGAGCCATTGGCAGCCACCATAGCGGTGTTACCCGTGATGGCCACATTGACGTTCAACGGAGTGATAGTCAACGTATCTTGTTTATACACCACATTGTAGTTACCTTGGGATGCTTCGCCCGCAGGCGTGATCGCATACTTGCCCACGTTCTCGCCCTCGGCGCGACTCAAGTGGTAGTTAATTACGCTGAAGGCATCGTCAAATTGCAGACCACTCACGGTAGCCGTCAACGTAGGATCCAGATGGCCATACACCTTCGTCTTGGCATCTGCCGTCACCGTAGCTGTTGCCGGATTGATGGTCAAGAGACCTGTAGCGTAGGTCACGGTGTAGTTTCCTTGAACAGTCTCACCTGCGGGTGTAATGGTGTACGTACCCACATTTTCACCAGCCTGACGACTGAACGTGTAGGTGATGAGGCTCTCGGATTGACCTGCAAGCAGACCTGCCACAGTGCCGGAGAAAGTAGGATCGTTTTCGCCATAAGTCTTCGAAGCGGCATCTGCCGTCACCGTAACCGCAGCCGGAGTGACAGTCAGCGTACCCTTGCTCAAAGTGGTATTGTAGTAGCAAGTCACATCCGTCGTGCCGCGCATCACCGTAATGTTGCTTACCGTGTTGTCAGCCGTGCCGACGTTGGTGATGGCACCCGTAATCGTGGCAGTCAGCACATCGCCGTTCGGGAGAGTCAAGGTACTGCCAGAAGCCACATCTTCGCTAACCAGAGTCTCGCCAAGTTGCACCTTGTAAGTGGGTGCATCGTGTGCTGTAGCATCGTACGTCCACTCGCCATCGCCAGCCGTAACAGTCAGCATGGTCGGGTCGGGAGTCACATTAATGTCAACCTGGACAAAACACTCTGAATTGTCATCCTTCACCGTCAAAACATGCTCTCCATCAGAAAGATTATTTAACTTATATTGACGATCTGCGCGTCCGATGAAATCATCGTCTTCAGTACCATCAATAGCGATAGTAAAGCGGCTTACACCAGTAACTTTGTAAAGGACGAAACCATCATTGGTGTTCGCAAAGCAGACAGCGTCCACACTGTCAATGGTCACATGGATGTTACCTTCCACCGTATAGACATACGACCACGTGTCGGTAGTACCATCGCAAGCAGTGTAGTTATAGGTGTATGTCACGGTACCCTCACAGTTAGAGCCTGTAGAGGTCACTTCAGGATTGGTATTAAAGTTGCAAGCCATACCGCAACCATCAGTCACTGAAGGCATCGTAAAGCCTTGAATAGTATGAGGAGCAACAGCATCTGAGATGTTCGTTACGGTAGCAGCACCGTTCTCAGCCGTCACGTGCCATTCCGGTGTGTTCACAAAGATGTCCGCACCTTGGGAGGCGGTACAGCCGCTCTGGTCAGAGTACTCAATTCTATAATGTAAAGTGTCCTTACAATTCATCATGAGACTATTGGACATCGTGGTGGTCATCGTTTCAGTAGCATCATCCGGAGCCGCAATATGCTCTTCGCGTGCGATTTCCGTAGCACCCAGATACCACACCACATTATGTTCGCTATAGACATTGGAGAGTGCGAGACTTAACTCAACATCCTGATTCTTACAGGTCGTCTTGTTCTCCAACGATGCCAACACCGTCGGGTTGACCGTCACATCCACACCAACGGTCACATTGAAGGCATCGCCTGCACAGAGCGTACCGATGGTAGGTGTCACCGTGTAAGTGATCGACTGCGGGATGTTCGAACCGTTGGTCAGAGTGCCATGTACAGAAGTTTCATTCGTTCCATTGGTCATGCCGCTCAGGTTGGCATTGCCCGTCGGGGCGGTCCATGAATAATGAGTGCCGTCGGGCAGACTCGGGTGTACCGCATCGAACGGCATACCGTTACAGACGGCAGGCACGCTCATGGGATCCAACGTCAAATTCTCGAACGGGTTGGTGAGCGTCACGGAAGGATTCACCGTAGCCTGGCAACCCTTGTTGTCCGTCACCGTCACGGTGTAGCTACCGCTGTGCGACATACCCGTCAGGGTAGCCGTCGTAGCCCAATCCGTCTGGAAGGAGAAATGGTAATAGTTACCACCGCCAATCACTTGCGGGGTACCGCCAACAGCCGTGATGGTAGCCGTACCATCGCCGCCCGTACAAGACTCAGGCGTGGTGGAGAGAACCTCAGCGGTCAGCTGAGCCGGAACGATAACATTGACCGTCGTCTCGTTCCAATTACCGCACGCATCCGTAACCGTGATGGTCACCGCTACAGATTGCTCACCATCATTCAAAGTGATAATGCCACTACGATTCTGACTGATGGTCAAGTCATCAATATTGGAACAATTATCGTTCACCAAATGGTGGTCTTTCAGATAAGTGCCAAAGTCGGGATAACTGTACTGACAGTTGCCGCCATTGACATTGAGCACAGCATCAAGTTCTTCAGGAACATTGGTCAACACCGGTGCGATGCTGTCGTTGACGACAAACACTTGGGCGCAGGGTTCAGACTCGTTGCCTGCCAAATCCTTGATGGAGTAAGTACGGGTGATGGTTGTATGATGACAATCGTTATTATCCACCACCTCGGATTTCAGCGTAAAGGTGTTGGTGGCAATAGCGTATTCACCCGCATTATTCTGCTGGTCATCCGTCACAACACCGCCCGCTGCCACAAATGCCGCATAATCCGCATACGCCGCCGGCACATCCGCCGCACAAGCATAATGATGATCAACAGCCGGACAAGAGATAACAGGCGGGAGGTTGGGAGCAAGAACAACATTGATGTATCTTGTTTGAGTTGGGATATTATTACAATTCTCTCTATATCTTTCTGAATATTTCAATTGGTATTTGGCAGAATCATACGAAAGCGAAGCATTTAATGTAAATGAAGCCGTATCCGTGAATGACCCAATCCTTGTTGTAATTACTCGATTATTATTCCTTGTAACCGAATAATAATCACGCTCAACTTTCGGACCATCCTTATAAGTAGTCAGAAATGGAATATCAAACGTTACTCCTGGGACAATAGTGGCATAATTTTCACCAAAATCACATTCAACAAATACTGTATCAGTAGCTTGAGTTCCTACATCTGCTATCCACTCTAATTTTGCTGTTGAAGACATTGCTACCAAGAGAGAATCTTTACAATTATTGTCATCAACAACTTTTACCATATAGTATCCTCTACGATAATGGTTATTATGTCCCTCTTCGTATGCAACACTGTCAACATGACCAACTGGAAGCCTAAGTGACGAATAAGTATATATGTCATTATTAGTAGTAAGAATTCCAGAACCTCCAATCAACGACGTTGTATAAGGAGCTGTACCTCTTAAGATTTGAGCCGAAATAGAACCATTCTGAACTGTCAAACTCTGATTTTGGCATGTAATATTCTGTACACTAAGCAGTTCTACTTTCACCTTCGCGGGCACCGTGAACATGAAGACCACCGTGCTGTCGTTGTCGCAGCTGTCTTTCACCGTCACATAGACGGGCACCGCGTACTCTTCGTCTTGCTGCAACAAGAGAGAGTCGGGCGCGGGCGTCTGCGTGATGATCAGGTGGTTCTGCGCCACCACGTTGTCGCTCGACTGCTCACGTACCGTATTCTTCATATCCGGTACTTTGAATTCGCAGTTCTCGGAAGTCAAACGTTGCGCCAGCGTCAACGCCTGCGTGTTGATGACAGGCGACGTCGTATCCTTTATGGTGTAAGTGAACGTCCACGTGAAGACGGAATCCACACAATCCTTGTAGGTGTAGGTGTATGTTCTCGTGTTCTCACACGGATAATCGGTGGTCACCGTGTCGCAACGCACCAATACAGCTGAGTTGCCGCACACATCCCGCACATCGGGCAGTCTGTTGATTGCGGGTGCCACAGCCTGTGACAGATACTCAACCATAGCGGTGGTCGGCTTGGGCTGCTGACCATTTTCCACATACTCGCTCGGAGGCGTGGTGCGAACAATATGGTACGTGAACGTCCAATCTTTCGTTCTGCCAGAACAATCCGTGTAGGTGTAAGTATAGACTTTGTCACCCTCACAAGTCACAAGCGTGTTGTCCAAAACAGGTTGAGGAATGTCTGTGATCTCATTACCACAGCCATCCGTCACCGTCGGCATCACAAAGCCTGAAACAGTGTGCGGAGCCACCACATCACCGATGCATTCCACCGTAGCCTCTGAAACGTAATTGCCAGAGAAGACGATATCGCTGAAAATACCCACATGGATGATGTTCGTGTCGGAAGCCGCACAACCCGTAGCGTCACTATAGGTGATGACGTATTTGTAATCTTGCACACATTGACCATTCGGAATGTCGATGGGGAATGTAGCATGGCCATTTTGAATATTATTATTACGAGAATCTGTATGACCATTGAAAATACATGCCGTCGTGTATTGCGTAGCCGTCAGGTTGGTGAACGTGGGCACTACATTGATGCTACCCGCATTCGCACAGACAGAATCCGTCAACGTTGCGATGCGCACCGTCGGGTTCACCACCACCTTCACGCTGTCGCGCGGAAGCGTGCAGTGACCGTTGGTGGCCGTCACGTAGTAGGTCAACACCACCGGCACATCGCCAGGATTCTGCACATTCTCGTCCTTAATGTTGCGGACATCACTTGCCGATCTGCCACCGCAAGACCAAGAATAGAGGACATCCGGCGTGTAACCAATCGGATCCACCGTCGTGGAGATGACCACATCGCCGCCAGAACAAATCACCAACGTGTCGGGCATCGTCACCACCATGTCGGCGTTTCTGTTCACCGTAATGTTCTCCATCACCTTCTCACAACCGTTGGCATCCTTCACCGTCAAGGTGTAAACGCCCTGTGCCAATTGATTGAACTCAACCGTATATCCACCAGTGCCTGGCGTACCCATACGGTTTTGGTCGTAGCTCAACGCCTCACACTTCAAATTGTAGAAATAGCCGAAGCCAGCGTTCTGGACACCGCCTTGCGTACCGCTCACCACAATCTTACCGTCGTTGTTGGAACAAGTGGCAGGAGTGGTTGCGGCAGTACCCACCGTAATATCAGCCGGCTCAGTCACCGTGACATTCTGAGAAGCAGCGCATCCGTATGCATCCGCTACCGTCACCTCATAATTTCCAGCCGCCAAACCGCTGAATATCAATGTTTCAGCATCAAACGTACCAGCCGTCGGTGCAATCGTGTAATCGTATGCCGGCGTGCCGCCCGTAGCCGCCACCAACTGCACCTTACCATCGCTCAGGCCTTGACAAGTCAGCGGCACACTGGTCGGAGCAGCTAATGCCAGCGGCTGCGGAATCACCACTCTGATGGTCACTTGGCTGGAGTTGCCGCAACGGTCGGTCACCGTCACCAACACGTCTGTGTTCGCCGTAATCTCTCCAGTTCTGTTCTGGGAAATACTCAGCTTGTCGTTAGCAGTGCAATTATCCTGCATACGCACGTAATCGCTGGTCGTCAGGTCAGGAATCTCATACTTACAACCTGCCACCGGAGTAGCATTCACTTCGTTGCTGACCGCTACAAGCATAGGCTCAACATTGTCCACTGTGCTGAAATTCTTATTAGTTCTAGCTTTACATTCAAGCACATCAACATCAACTGCCAACTGAACATCATAGGTATGACATCTACCGTCACTGAGGATATACACGGTATCTCCATGAGCGGAAGTGGTCACTGACATTGGATCGCCATCTACCGTCACTTCCCATGACATGTCTGCACCCGTAAGATTCTCCACCGCACCTGCAATCGCATAGACCTCACCCGAATCAATCGGACAAGTAGCGGCAGGAACATTGCTGATAATCGGACGGATAATATACAAGTCCGCATTGTAGGAGATGTCGTAGTCGCGGATGTCACCACCGCCTAACGTTACTTCTTCACTGGTCAATTGCACCGTACCGTTACTCATCTCGTAATGACCACCCACGTAAGAAGTAGTGGTCACCCTACCGGTAGCGAAGGAGACTCCCGGCAATAGGCCTGTAGCAGCACCTTCCGACAATCTAAACTCTAACGCTGACGGATTCTCTTCCTTATAACGTTTGCAGTATGTCACCGTCACTGTCGCCGGTCTCTTAGCCACCGACATCTTGTACACACAGTTACCATCTTCATAATCGCCATCGGAATGAGCCGTCAACTTCACATACATCGGACCTTCGTACACATGCTTGATAACAGGAGCTACATTAGTCGGATCCGTCCATTGAACATTGTCAGTGGAAACCTGATAATTATAATGAATGCCTACAACATCTTCCGGATATGGCACATATTGGTTATTCAACCAAATCACAGCGGAAATCTGGTTTTGGTCCGCACCATGAGAGCCACCATCATAATTGAAGGTCGTATCGTTCGGACAGGTCAGGATAATCGGATTCTGCTTCACCTCAATGTCACAAACATGTTTTGAAATTTGACATGCTTGAGGATTACTCAAATTAGTGATTATCGCCACAATTTGGACTTGACCAACGTGACTTAATGCATGTACTTCAACAGCCGTATCAACATTTACAATATCAAGGATTCCAACGACATCCTCATTGCTGGAACTCCAACTAATCGTCTCCCCTTCGGCCAAACCACGGGAGAGATGCAACGTATCTTGTTGCTCGATCACCATTGTTCCAATGCAGTTGAACGTGAAGTTCGCCGGAGCCGTCACCACCGTCACCGTCTGGTTATCGGAAGCTGTACAACCATTCGCGTCTGTCACATTCAGGTAATATGTCTGCGATGACATAGGACTTGCCTTTGCACTTCTGCCATCAGGCTCCACTGTCAGTCCCGTTGTGGGAATCCATTGATAAGTAACATCACCTTGATTATGAGCAACATTGGACATCAAGACTGCCATGTCACCTTGACAAATGGTATCGTTACTGTCTTCATCGAAATACAATTCCACGGTGATTTTCTGCGGAATCGTGTCATACACCGTCGTGCTGTCGCTGTTGCCGCAAGCGTCGGTCACGGTAATCACCACAGGGATCAACTGGATGCTATCGGCACGCTGGATGCTGGTGCCCGCCACAGGGATCTGTGTCACCGTCGCCGTGCCGCAACCTTCGGTGTAGGTCACCCTGCCTGCCACCGTATAGTCAGGGATCAGGAACGCACAATCGTGCTGAGCATCGCTTACGGATGAAAGCTCCTGCACCGCCGTAATCACCGGCGCTGCATCGTCCTTCACTGAAATGTTCACCGCCGTAGCCGCCACGGAACAACCCTTGGCATCCGTCACCGTCACACCCACACTGTAGGTCGTGTCGCAGAAGGCCGCCGGGATGGTCACCACACCCGTGCTTACGTTGCCCGCCTGGGTGGGTGTCACCGTCAGGTCGCCGGTCCACGCAAAGGTGTAACCGCTCGTACCCTCAGCAGCAGTAGCCGTCAGCTCCACGGTGCCCTCGCTCGGACAAATATCCGTGGCAGGCGCATCCGTGATGCTCACCGTCGGCAGAGCGTTCACCATAATAGTAGCTTCTTTGTGTGATACACATTGCGTAGTCGTATTGGTTACCGTCACCGTCACGTTCTTTTCGCCTGTCGTGTTCCAAGAAACATTGACAGAAGTCGTGGTGCTGTCGTCGCCCTCAATGGTACCGCCATCCACAGTCCACGCGTAACTATAGCCTTGTACATTGTTAGTGCTCAGCGACAATACGTTATGGTTCAAAGAACCGTTACCGCTTACACAAATCTCATCCTCGCCCATGATAGTCAACGGCAACGTGTCGTTCACCGTCACCGTGATGGTCTGCGGCTGTGCCTGACAAGCATGCTCGTAAGTGGAGTTGGCTCTCAGAGTGTACGTGTAAGTACCGCCGTATGTCGGAGTACCCGTGATGGTGCTGTCGGCAGTATTGTAGTGCAGGCCGCTCTCCGTAGCGAACTCCGGAAGTGCCAGTTCAGCATTGCTGTAAGTAACCTTGATCGGATCAATCTCATGACCCAAGCAGATGGCTTGGACAGGATTCGTCACTTCAAACGTCACCAACGGGTTCACTGTCAGGGAAATGACGGCAGTCTCTATACCACAGTTGGCCTCATTCAAGCCCGTAAGCGTGGAAGTAGCCGTCACCGTAAGCGTGTAATTCGTCACTTCACTCACCGCCGCCGTGGGCGCACCCGTGATGCGACCTGTGCTGTGACGGTAAGAAAGACCTGCGGGCAGTGCAGCAGCAATAGCGGCGGAATCCACCGTCGCATTCGTCAGGGTAATCGTCATCGGAACAACATCCTCGTTCTGACACAACGTCTGCTCAGCATTCGTGATGTTGATGGTCGGCAACGGATTCACCGTGATGCTCACCGCCACAGGCTCCGTGGTGGAGCAGTTGTTGGAGGCCGTCAGGTTGAAATTGACCGTAGCGTTAGGTGTACCCGTAATCGTGGCCGTATTGTTCGTGCCCGAAATGAGTTCCAAATCGTAGGATGCCAAATTCGGCTGGTTGAGGGTAGCGTTCGGATAGCTGATCGTTATCGTCTCAATAGACTGTCCCGCACAAACGGTCTGCGTAGCATTCGTCACCGTCAACGCGGGCTGCGGGTTAACCGTAATGGTACCTACCAAAGTCTTGTCACTACACCCATAACTTGATGTAGCAGTTACCTTATATTTATATGTACCGGCAGTCGTCGGAGTGCCACTGATCACTGCTGGTGATGCAGTCAGATCTACCGTGATGCCTTCAGGTTGAGAAATCGTCTGGTTCTCTGTATTCATCCACTGGATACCCAAAGTGGCATTGCTGTAATTGAGGCGGATATCGCTCATCTCCACGCCCGCACATGTGGACGGATTAGCATTGGTAGCAGCCGAAAGCGTTGCCAACGGCATCACCGTAATCGTATCTGTCACCGTCACCGGATTGCAAGCGGGCAAGAAATTGCTAGTAGCCGTAATCGTGTAGATGTACTCACCCACAGAGTTCGGCGTACCGCTGATCTTATGGTCAGCCTCACTGTAAGTGACACCGTACGGAAGTCCCGTCACCGTCACCGTGGAGTTGACATCATGATCCACCGAAATATCCAGAATGGTCTGCTCAAAGCATATCGACTGTCTGCTGGTATTTCCTACCGTCAGGCTCACCAACGGGTTCACCGTGATGACGCCATTCAGCGTAGCCGTTCCGCAGGAAGGGTTATCGTATTGTGAAGAGGCCGTCACCGTATAACGGTATTCGGCAGGAGCGGCCCCAGAAGTTAATTCAGGAGTACCGGAGATGGTCTTCGCGGAAGCGAAGTTCTCGGAAGAGACTCCGTTATGGTTGCCTGTCCACTCAATAGACAATTCCGCATTCACCGCTTCGAAGACGATGTCATCAATCGCCTGTCCGGAGCACACCGTCGGATTGAGGGTACCGGATACCAAGTTCAC
Source organism: uncultured Bacteroidales bacterium (assembly GCA_946413585.1). Lineage (GTDB taxonomy): Bacteria > Bacteroidota > Bacteroidia > Bacteroidales > WCHB1-69 > F23-D06. The sequence continues at coordinate 61,058 of CAMKLG010000009.1, read as the reverse complement.
CTTCGGCAACGGGCGCACCGTCACCGTACCGGTAAGAGTATCCGCCTTACATTTCGGATTCTCCTCGTCAGAGATGGCTACAATATTATATATATACGATTGTTCGGAAGTGACATTGTCAGCCAACTGCGGGATGACAATCAATTGGCCGCCCTGAATATAGGAGATACCGTCAGGTTCATTACCGTTCTCCCAATTCAGTTCCACATCCGCATAGTCGTAGGTGAATTCCACCGGCGTGATCGCCGTACCCGCGCAGACCGTCGGATTGGAAATCGTATTGCTAGCAAATTCCAAGACAACAGGATGCTGCACCGTCAGAACGTAGGTTCCTTCAGAGGGCACAAAGTTTGTCATGCAGGTCACATCCTTAGCTCCGCGCGTAAAGGTGTGGACACCAACTGTCTGCGCATAAGCAGTAGCCGTATAGGAAGCACTGTTCGCACCTTGAATAACCTCCCCATTATGATACCATTGATAGGTGATATTACCACCAGCGCCGGTGGCATTGCCGCCAGGCACCTCCGTGAGCATACCACCTTGACAAATCGTATCCATACGGGATGTGATTTCTCCTGCATTGAATTCTGGACGAACAGTAACCGTGATCGAATCAATGTTCGCTGCCGAACAGCTCACACCATTCGAAGTAATGGTAGCAGTGGCCGTCACCTTGTATTGTTGTGTGGAAGCAGGGCTAGAAACAACCATGTCACCCGTGGTCATATCCAAACCTGTAGCAGGCGACCATGTGTAAGACACCGTGCTTCGCGTATCGTGGACAGCGCTCACGGTAAGTTCGGTGTTACCGCCAGGACAAATGGTGGTCTCGCCTGTGAATGTCAAGTCACCGACCGTAGGATGCAACACGAAGACATCCACCGAGGTACTATCCGAGGAGGTACACTCCCCTACCGTGGCGGTGACCACAGCCTTGTAAGTAGCGTCTTCCGTCAGGTTCGGGATCTGCAGGGAACCGTTTTCGGTACTGGTTGACAACACCGTCGTTCCTTTCTTCCATTGATAGGTCAAATCACCCGTATAGTTGTTCGGAGTCACCGTCAACGTGGTGCTTCCTTCGTAACACACCGTGGTCTGGCCCGTGATAGCGTTCAACACCACTTTCGGGTCACTCACGGTCACAGTCACATGGTCGGAAGCGCTACAGCCGTTGCCGTCATGGGCGTTCACCGTAAATGTGTTGCTACCCTGCGGTGCGAAAGTAAAGTCGTTGTTCGTAGTCAAATAGCTGTCGTGACCGCTGATGGTGGGCCATTGGTAGTTTACTGGAGATACTGCGTTAGCCACCGTGGCCGTAAAGTTGACCTCCTGACCTGCACATACCGTGGTATCATTATTCGCCAACACCGTCAGCTTGGCAGGGATGGCGATTTCGAAAGTATCTTTTTTGGTTTTATGGCACACACTCGTAGCCGTAATGATAATCTTTTGGTTCTCAGAACCTTGCGCAAACGATATACCCGCAGAGGGATTTTGCGTAAGGGTCACATTGGAACAAGACTGATCAACCGTGATAAAGCCATTAACAGCAAGATAGTCAGGAATACGATAATCACAGTTACCGCCTGCGATGAGTTCCGGCTGCTTGCTGAAATCCATAGTGATAACAGGAGCCGTGTCGTCACCCACACTCACCGTCACACTGTCCGCTGTGGCAACACAACCGTGGTTATCCACAATATTGACACCAATCTTGTAGGATTGACCGCATTGTGCCGGCAAATTGAAAGTGGCTTTGTTGTTATTGAGTGCGCTGACCACAAGGTCGCCGCCCCAGTTGTAATTAGCGAAGCCTGCCGTAGCTGTCAGCTCCACACTGCCTGCATTGGGGCAGTAGGATGCTTCAGGAGCAGAAATCTCCACTGTCGGACTTTCATAAACCGTCAATGTGTAAGTTCCTGTGTAAAGACCACCGGCCACACAAGCCGTATCCATCGCAAGACGTCTGAACAAGTACGTGCCATGATTTTGCGTGTAGGAACCCGGTGTGTAGTTGGGTTCATTGTTCGTGCCAGCTGCCGCTGTAAAGGAGTTTCCATCGTCGGTGCTCACCTGCCATAAGTAGCTGATAGGACCGCAACCGCCAGATGCCAAGCCCGTGCTCAGGATCTGTGGAGCGTCACCGCCTGCACAGATGGCCGCGCCGGTCATATTGATGGTACCAGGACGGAACTCAGGATATACGTTCACCTCCACTTGGTCAGAAGCCGTCAACGTGCAGGAATGCGCACCTTCAACAAGGGTGGCCTCCGCTTCCACCGTGTAGGTGGCAATCGTGGAAGGATTCACCGCAACCGTCGTATTCGAAGCATCAGAGATGCTCTCTTGGCTATTAGAAGGTGTCCACAAATAGGTAATCGTGGTGTAATTTCCACTAGGCTCCACGGTTAAAGTAGCAGAAGTGTTATAGCAGATGTTGGTATCTTCGCTCGCCGTCAACGCCAAAGAAGGCTGCATCACTCTCACCTCGATGGTATCCTTAACGATGCAAGAGGTAGCCGCCTGATCCCAAACCTTCACCTCGTAGGAAGTGGTAGCCTGCGGGGTGACGTATGTGGTAGCCTGCGATGCAATCGGCGGATTTGAACTTCCGTTCAACTCGCGCCACTCGTAAGCATAATTGCCACTGCCGCCGTCCGCCGTCACACGGATATTGGCACCACCGTCCGGACAAACAGTGTCGTTGGCCGTCGTGATGACCAGCGATTCCACATCATTCACAGTGACATTCAGCACATTGGAGCTACAACTGCCGCTCTTCACCTCTATCGTGTATGTACCAGCAGCTAACGATTCAAAGCTTTGATTGCCGGACAAAGTCGTCTCGACATTATTAAGGTAGTATTGATAATGGTTACCTGCAGGGGTCACTGCAATGCGAATAGCACCATTTTCGACACCATTACAAGACAGATGGGTGACACTTGCCGTCTCCACCTGCATGATGGTCTGCGTGTCTTTGATGGTCACATTGTAGTTATCCGTCACAAAGTCATTGCCACTCTTGATTTGCAAACCGCTCACCGTTGCGGTATTGTTCACCGACCCACTGTTGAACGTATAAACGCCACCCATGGCTTGGTTGGTGGTAATCTTACCCGCAACAATGCTGTGACCCTCCACCATATTGCTCACCGCACGTCCAATCAGGGAAGTCTCCATCGCATTGCCCGTCCAAGGACCGCAATCCACCACCTCAACCGTCACGGGACGTTTGTCCACCGTGTAGGTGTATTGGCAACTGTTGTCGGTGTAAGGACTATGATGGGCAATCACCGTGATTTGGTAAGTTCCCGCATCTTTAACGGTTGGCGGCGTATTCATCTCATCACCACCATTCAGTTTGTAGCTGAAAGAAGTGGCACTGCTCGTAGTGATATCGTGACCTTGGGCATCCAATAACGTAAGTCCTGTGGTAGGCACCGTGTGTGATTCACCATCGTAAACCATGGAAGCATTCTGCGGACAGTTCACCGTCATCGCATAGTCGGCCACTTGCAACGTGCAAGATTCGGATTCCGAAGTGCGGCAACCCGACTCGTTGGCAGCTTTGATGATGGTAGCCGTAACCGTCGCCTCGCCTACAGAGACCGCATTGACATGCAGTTTGCTGGAGTCTGACGGATTACTGAGGTTGCCCGTGGTGACGTGTCCCCCCTCGCTGACGAGTGTCCATTGTACTGTCTCGCCTGCAAGCAGCGGACGTACGCTAACGACACCCTCCGTGCCTTGCTGCATCGTACCGGGACAGCTGATGACCGCTGCCGCTGGAGCCGACTGCACCACAAGGGTGGCACGACCTGAAGAGGTTACATATTCCGAACCGCACATTTCGTCCTTGGCGGCACGGGTGAAAACGTAAGTGTTCGGGGTATTGTAATAGTTGTCAGAAGGCGTATAGGTAGCCTCCGTCGCACCGGTGATCTCCTCACCGTTGCAATACCAACGGTAAGTGACCTCACCCGGGCCGGTGGCAGCATTGGCTCTGCCGATGACAGATGCCTGAGTACCCATACAGATGGTCTCCTGACCAGCCACAATGCTGCCAGGATTGAAAGCTTTGCGCACATAGAGGGCAATCACATCGGATGTATCAGACTTGGAACAGGTGACACTGTTGGCCGCAACCGTTGCCGTGGCAATCATCCTGTAAGTATAGGTTTGGTTATCCGACAATGAAGCTGGCGTGTTATAACTCTGGGTAGTGGCCAACGTAGCATAGTTGGCATCCACCCACCTGTAACTCAGCGCACCATTTACACCAGTGGTCTGCGCCGTGAACGTGGCAGATGTGCCCGCACACACCGTGTCGTTGTCGATTTCCAGCAAAGAGACCGCAGGAGCGTTGATGGTCACCGAAATCTGCTGGCTCTTGGATGCACACACCTCTGAATAAGGAGATGTGGCGGTAATAGTATATATATATGTACCACCATCAGCAGGAGCACTGCTCATGGTAAAGGTACTGTCGGATGCATTAAAGGAGAAGTCGTATGGCTCAATAGAGAGATTTGCATTGGCGTAACGCACCTTCACGGGATCAATCTCACTGCCCTGACACTTGGTCTGCTCTATATTGCTCACCACCTGGAACTCCACAGCGGGACGCACGGTGAGGTTAACCATCGCGGAATCCTCACCGCAACCGTTCGTGGAAGCGGCCATGATCTTCAACGTGTAGTTGCCGGCCACCGTCGGGGTGCCCGTGATTTTGCCGGACTGATAGACAAGTCCCTCGGGCAATTGGCTGGTGATGGCGGCAGCATTCACCTCGGCGTTCGTCAACATGAGACTGATGGCTGTAATCGGCGTACCCGCACAAACCGTCTGGTTGTCGTTGGTGGCGATAATGCTAGGTGTAGGATTCACCGTGATGCTGATGGGCATGTCGATGGCGCCGCAGTTGTTGGAAACCGTCAAGTTGAAGTTCGCCGTGGAGGACGGGGTACCGGAAATACGCGCCTCTTTTGACCCAGTATTGTTGCCGAACACCAATCCATAGGATTCAATGTTCGGGGTCTGAATCGTGGAATAAGGATAGGTGACCACGATGTCTTGGATAGCTTTGCCTGCACAGACTGTCTGTTCAGCGGAACCACTTCCTTGGGTCAGCTGCAATCTTGGTTGCGGGTTCACCGTCACCGTACCCGGCAGTTGCGCAGAGGTACAGGCGGGATCCAGAGAGGTTGCCGTGACCGTATATCTATAGATGTTATCGTTCGTTGGAGTACCCGTGATGAGCAGCTGTCCACCCGCGGTCGTCGTGTCGATGCCCGCCGGCTTGGCAATAGCATCCCCATCTTCGTTGCTCCAAGTGACAACAGGTTTCTTCGAATGATCATAATCCACCACAATCGTATCCATCTGCACATTCGCACAAGTGGTCACGTTGAGGTTAGAAACGGCTGTCAGGGTGGCCGACGGGTTCACCGTGAGAGTACCCGTCACCGTTTTTGACCCACAAGGAAGCGGCAAAGTGCTCTGCGCCGTGATGGTGTAGTGATAAACCCCGGATGTATTGGGCGTACCCGTGATGGCACGAGCCGACTCACTGTAGTTCACCCCGTAAGGCAGACCCGTCACCATAACGGTGGAATAGCTATCATGCGTGACGGAAATAGCGTCAATGTTACCGCCCAGACAGAGGGTTTGGGTGGAATCAGCACCCACCGTCAATTCCACTAACGGGTTCACCGTGATGACCCCCGAGAGGCTGACGGCGCCACATCCATAACTGGAGTTAGCTGTCACCGTATAAGGATACTCGGTAGGATCATGCTGTGTGGAAGTGAGTTGCACGGATCCGGAAATCGTGGCATTGGTATGGTCTTCGTTGTAGGCAACACCAAAGCCCATGTCATTCACAGACAAGGTAGCATTCGTTCCTTGGAAAACAATATTTTCGATGGTTCCGCCCGAACAAACCGTCTGGTTTTGGTTGCCCGAAACTAAGCTCACCTTCGGCAGCGGGCTCACCTTAACCGTTCCTGTGATGCTAGCAGCAGAACACTTGCTACTCATCACATCGGGGATAGCGTTCACTGTGTAGGTGTAGGTGGCCTGACTCGTGGCATCCTCGGGCAAGGTGATGGTCGCATTCAGGTTGTTGCCCGACATATAAGAGAACACCTCAGCAGGGTTCAGCTGTTGGTCAGCATCCTGCCAAGAGTACTGGAGAGAAGCATGATCATAGAGAATGCCCACAGGGGTGACCGAACCGCCAGAACAAATCGTCTGATCCTTCAAAGAAATATCCGCAAAATTGATTTCGACCGGTGCCTGAACCGTGAGAACGTATGAGCCGGCAGAAGGCACAAAGTCCGCCACGCAGGCAGAATCCTTCGCTTCACGGGTGAACGTGTGAACACCCACGCTCTGCGCAAAAGCACTGGCATTATAAGACAAACTGTTCGTGTTGTCTATAAGTTCGCCGTTGTGCAACCAACGGTAGGTGATGGGACCGGCTCCGCCAGTTGCCTCGCTGCTAGTCACATCCGCAAGTTCGCCTCCTTTACAAATGGTATCCCGACGAGAAGACAGGGCACCGGCATTGAAGGCCGGACGCACATTGACCGTGACCTGCTTCTCATCATAGGTCGTACAACCGCCTAAAGTAGCAGTAGCCCGCACTGTGTAGGTGGTTGTACTTGCCGGAGATGCAGTAACCGTAGCCCGATCCGTATAGTTCAACCCTGAAGCAGGAGTCCATGAGTAAGTAACGTTGTCAGCCTCCCGCTGCGTTTCGTCCAACGTAGCGCTCAGCTCCACAGAACCTCCCGGACAGATGGTACCATCCGTGAAAGCATTGAGAACAATGGAAGGAACCACCAAACGAATCTGCACGTCCATCGTGTCGGTTTTCCAACAATCGCCAATCGTATTGGTAGCCACCACACGAACTGCCGTATCCGTGGTGATATTCGTAAGAGTCAATTGTTGACCACCACTCAGCTGGGTTCCGTTCATCGTGAACCATTTCCAGCTGTTATCTCCCTCGGAATTATAGTTGGAGGGATTGGCCGTAATGATCACGGAACCACCCGAACATACATCCTGAGCAGGAATATCATTCAGTTGAATATAGGGGTTGCTGACCGTCACCGTCTCAGGATCGGAGGTCTTCGAACAAAGGGTGGAATTCACCTGAGCCGTCACCGTGTAGGTGCCAGATGTACCAACGTTAATATATTCCCCAACAGCATTATTGCTCCAAGTGTAGCTGATTCCATCACTGAAATTGCTCGTGCTAGCGGTCAATTTCACGGTTGAGCCGGCACAAATCGGGTCGTCTGTGGGAGTTTTGGTGATCTGCACCACCGGCAACTCGTTCACCTGGATAGTCTTCGGATCCGCAACCACCTGACAGTTATTGGCATCCTTCACCGTCAACGTATATTCGGTAGTTGTAGCCGGAGTCACTGAGGCACTAGCGGTATTGCCGATATTGTTGTTCCAAGAGTAATGGTACACACCACCCGTGAAAGGAGTACCGCCGGTAACGCTGGCATACACCATCGTGCTGCCACCCGCGCAGATTTCTGCATTGGCCACATGGATGGTCGCCTGCAATTGGGGAGGTTCGCTGACGCTGATATTACCGTAAGCTATACAGCCGTTATCATCCGTCACCTTCACTGTGTAGTCACCTCTTTGTAAATTCGTGGCCTGGGCATTGGAACCCACTTGCTCGTTATTGGAATTCGTCCATGCGTAATCGAAGGGTGAAGTTCCGTTAGTAGGCGTAACGGTAGCTGAAGTTGCCCCACCGTAGCAGCTTATCGGGGCGTCTTGCGCAACCGTCAACGTCATGGTCTCAGGCAATTTCACCGTCACAGGATGTGACAGAGGGTTACCGCACTTGTCGGTAACCGTGACTAACACTGTCGCCGTGAAGGGGAGATAGGCACCCGCAGGGAAGGTTTGCGTAACAGTCAACTCCGCTTTCGGAGTACATCCGTTCACCACCACCTTGCTCAGCACCATGTCGGTCAAATCCGGCATTTTGTAGGTACAATTTCCTGCCGGCACAGCATCCACCTCTGTAGGCGGCGGGGTGGGATTGAAAGCCAGCGGAGTGGTTCCATAGTCGCCTGATACATTGTATATATAATGCCACTCTCGCTCACTACCGTTGCAGGCAGTGTAGGTATAGGTGTAACGTACCTGACCCTTGCAGGCGAACGGGGTGCTTGTGAACTCGCTGGCACCGTCTGCCTTATAAGAAACGGTAGGATTTGCATTTGCTGTTATCTCATTGCCACAACCATCGACAGCTTTCGGAACGTTAGCAGCAGCCGGTTGGGTGGCGTCGGTGATGCAAGCAACCGGCTCACTATGCGTCACATCAGCTGGAACGCTAGTCCATTGTGCCGGCATCACCACATTGGCCGTTCCCGGGAAGGAGACCGGGCATACGGGAGAAGCCGCGATGACGATGGAGAAAGGATAGCTGCCCTCGCACACATCCTCTCCAGAAGGTAGCGTGATCAAGGCAGTGTAAGTGTTACCCGTGGTGTGACTCATTGCCTTAGGCTCGTTGTCATACACGAGGTTTGCACCAGGAATCTCGTCACTAAAGGTTACGGTTAAAGTCTGATCGGTACCGGCACATCCGCTGACCGCCAACTCCGCAGGGGAGATGATGGTGACATTTTGGCCGATACCGGGATTCACCGTCACGACCGCCACAAATTCATCACCCAAACAGTTGACACCCATCATCGGGGTAACGGTGTAGTAATATAACACAGGATCGTTTCCCGTATTGCTGATATTGCCGTGGATGGAGGATTCCATATTGCCTGCAGCATCTTCGTTTAACCCAGTCGGGGCATCCCATGAATAGTATGCACCTGCGGGAACATTCGTGCCATCCTGAGAGGTGGGTACATACGTGAACACATTGCCACCGCACGCCGTAATGCGGACAGTGTCGTATTGGGTATATTCAAGTGCATTGTTAGCGGGATTAATGACCACTGTAGTATCAACCGTGCGGGTCGTGTCCCCGATGCGGCATCGGTGAGCATCCATCAACAGCAAATCCACATCCTGGAAGATAAGATTGGAGATGGTAGTGGAAGAAGTGGAGAACCTACGGTCGCCGGCTTGGGATTCCGCCCCAGTGGAGCCCGTCCAGTAAACATGGTACGGTTTGGTACCACCCGTCACGTTAATCAACTTCACCTTGCCTTGCGTGGAACAGGTCTGGTCAACAGAAACCGCTTCGTATGCCAACAACGCCGGTTGTTTCACCTCAATGGTGCCCGTGAAGGTACAGGCATCATCGCTCAACGGACCTGTATGAGTGGTAATCGTGTCGGCAATGGTAACCGTCCACACGCCCGCCGTGATGGGCGTTTCATCCGAACCCTCGATAGAGAACGTAGTGACACCTGATCCTACCGGTACGGGGTAACTGACATTGTCTTTGGTGAACGTTGCTACTAAATAGTCGTTGCCATAACCTCTATTGGTGATATCGACCGTAATCTTACCATTCTTATAGCCGTAACAGGAAACGCTGTCCTGACTCAGCTCGGCAGCAATGACGTGTTCCCACTTGGCGTAAAGAGTAATACTGCCCTTATGGTTATTCCACTGAATGTGCGATTGGCTGCAAAGCGTGGTGGCAAACACCTCCTCACCTGTACCTTGTTCTGTAAAGAACCAGCCCCGGAAAACATGGTCGGTCTTGGTCGGAGTGGGCAGGTTGCCGTATTGTTTAGTGTAAACCACTTTCCGTGAAGCATCTGATTCGGGAGTGATGGTGCCGCCTTGCGGATCGAAAGTCACTAAAACGGTGTCTTCTTCCCATTTGGCATACAAAGTCTCATCCTGCGGTGATTGCCACAGATTGGTAAGATCCTGATTATACAATTCAGATGTAAGATCACTGTTCCAATACCAACCCTTGAAAGAATAACCCGTACGGGTGATGCCGTTCAGGTCGCAACCACAGGAAGTGAGATTCTTGTTCAAAGGCGAATCGTAGGTAACAGGGAATTTATAACGATTATCTGATGCAGTCGTGACTGCAGAACAGGAAGTGCAGGCAGTGGGCAGGGTGCCGCCATTAGGCTGAACATAACAGGTGTAGTTGTTCGGAGTCCACTTCGCATAGATAGAATGATTGAGGTAATCTAACAATGGCGTGCTGTTACCCACGCTACTACCTTCACCATTCGGTAGCTGATACCAACCTCCGAATGTATAACCCACCCGGGCAAGCGTCAATGTATTAAGGTAATTTTGGTTACTCCAATCATAACCCAACCATTCATTGATATCACTGACTGCATTCAATATCCAACCAAAAAAGGTTCGTATGAACCAGCTATCAGATACCGCTTCCGTAGGCTTCATAATGCCATAGACGTTTTTCTTTGTCAAATAAGATGTACCATCTAAGTCATAGTATTCGTACGGCAAAGAATATTGTAACGTACTTCTTCCGTTCACAGTTCCGCCTTGAGCATCTAACGTGACTGCAACAATTGCAGGTTCCCATCCAGCCTTTATGACATACGTCTTGTTCGGATCCTCTTCTTTCCATGGATCAGCCAAATCTATCGCAACAGGATCATTATTGCCAACGGTCTTGGTCCATCTCAGAAGATAACCATGTTTTGTCACTTTCAATGATGCAGGACTTAAGTCACATCCCAATGCATCCGTTATGGAAGCGTCGTAAGTTGCATTAAATTTATATTTGCCGTTTCCAATTGAGGTTAAGTTACACGCTTCCGGATGGCTTATGTTTCCCCCATCCAGATCCAAAGTGCAAACCACCGACTTCGGTTTCCATCCCGCATACAACGTAGTGTCTTTAGCAAAAACGTATTTATCAGTACTTTTCACGGAATCCGCAGCTGCAAGATCGGCATCAGTTTTGGTGAAATACCAACCAACGAACTGATAACCTTCACATGTAGGTTTCGGCAATTTTCCATACTTGTAAGCGTATGTCACCGTTTTGTTCGACGAATTTGTGGGCGTTGTGCTGCCACGCGGGTTTTTGTTAAATTTCACCGTGTATTGATTCGGCGTCCACTTGGCGTACAACGTATGGTCATCAGCGGTGGTACAAGTGGTTGTGGATTCCACTTTATTGGTGCACCCCGCCTCCTTAAACCATCCGCCGAAGGTGTAGCCTGTTAGACTGAGTTCAGGCAAATTCTTATATGCCGAATCGAATTTCACAGTTTGATTATCAGGCGTAGTCACTTCACCATTCGGGTCATACAAACCACTGCTCTGCGTGTTGAAGGAGACCGTATAGGTATTGGAATTCCAGTGCGCATACAACGTCAACGAACCAGTGCCATCAGAATTGTTGCTAGGCATGCCCGTGATATTGAGGCCTGAGGCTAAATTGCAATAGGTATCCGTTGTGACCTGAGCATTGCCGTCGGCCGCCGTAAACCAACCTACGAAGGTGTAGCCCGTGCGTGCGGCCGCAGCCAACTTGCCGAACTGCATATCGTATTTGTAGTTTGAATCTGCCGGGGTTGATGTGCCGCCGTTGCCATTGAACGTCACCGTCACCATGCGGGAAGTCCAGTGTGCATACAACGTCAGCGAACCGGTGCCATCCGAATTACCTGAAGGCAACGTCAACTTATCACCTAAAATGATCTTATTACAGATAGAGTCCGCCGTGATCTCAATACCACTGTTGTCAGCCGTCGTGAACCAGCCCGCAAAAATGTAACCCACACAGGTAGGACTATTCAGGGGTCCAAACGTTGCGTCAAATGTAACAGGTTTTGTAGCAGGCACGGATTGTGGCTCCGTACTACCGGGCTGGTTGCCATCGAACGCCACCTGCACGTTGCGAACCGTCCAGTGTGCATACAACGTCAACGAACCGGTGCCGGCAGCATTGCCCTCCGGCAATGTTAACAGATTGCCAAAGGTCTCCTTGTCGCAGGTGGATAACGTGGTGACTTGAAAACCAGTATTATCCGCCGTTGTCCACCAACCAGCGAAAGTGTAACCCACACAGGTAGGATCCGTCACATTCCCTAATGTTGTTCCAAACTGAGAGTCATACGAAACGGTAATTCCCGAAGTCGAAGACGGTGTGCTAGATCCACCGTTAGGTTTGTTTCCGTTAAAGGTCACCTCCACCTGACGAGCGTCCCACTTGGCGTGAAGTTCCTGCCCACTGTAATTAGCAGACAGATTTGCTTCATTAGTATAATTTCCATTCCAATACCAACCTCCGAAGGTGTATCCCACGCGAGTGATGGTATCCAAACCGGTCTTTGCCTCGCAGGAGGCGAGTGACGTGTTGATCGGTCTGCCACTGTAAGCTAGGAACGTGTAATCACAGCTGTTGTCCGAAGCATCTGCGATGGCGCTACATCTCACCTCGCTAGGGAGCAGCGAACCGCCGTGCGCAAACACCTTACAACTTGATCCCCAGAGAACATACAAATCTCGGATATTTGTATCCGCTCCTGAGTAAGAAGTGCCAGACTCTTTTTCCACAGTATAGGTTTCGTTAGTAAACCACCCGCCGAAAGAGAATTCGCTTGATGTGGGCTGCACTCCGAATGAAGGATTGCTGTTCCAACCAGGAATTTGGCCGTAGGTTTCGTCGTAAGTGGCGATAACATGCATGGTATCCAAACCGTTCTCAAAATGTCCAGATCCCGCATGTAAGGTGATGTCATAGGTTCTTGCCGTCCAATGAGCTTTAAGGTTGAGGGTCATAGCCGCGCATGTTCCATCGTTGGGCCACCCATATCCTTCGTTCGGCCATGTAATCTTCGAAATTTTCGTTTTGCTGCACAAGGTGTCGTTTTCCACCTTTTTACCATCAGAAGTGTACCATCCCACGAAATCGTAGCCGGGACGAGTGGCCGTAGCCAACGTTTTACTTCCATAATTGAACTTCTGATCGTAGGTGTAGGTATCGGATGCCTTCGAAGGCGTACCACCGTCCCCATTGAAGGTCACCGTGACGGTGCAGGGCTCCCATTGGGCGTAAAGGGTTTGATCTGATTCGTATGCACATTCGTCATTAACATTCACCCAATTTCCATCGCTGTCTTTCCAGCCGTCGAAATGGTAACCAATACGCGAAGGGGCAACAAGATCAGTTCCTGTAAATTTGGTGAGATATTTTCGCGTAAAAGATTCTTTGGAACAAGTACCTCCATTGGGATCGAGCGTAAATGTAAGGGTACGAATAGTATAGGTAATGCGGACAAAACCATCGGCACCGTTTTTGCCTTCTTTACGATCTTGCTTATCCGTCGACCATTTGGTATACCACAAGACAGTTGTATGGGAGCGTTTGTAATACAAAGCACCGCCGCCGCCGCCACCGCCGTACTCGTTTCCTGTCGCTGCGTCTAAAAAAGTCACTCCTGTTGTCCATTCAGAGACATATGCACCTTGTCCTCCATCACCAGACTTGCCCGATATACCTGAATTACCTGTTCCACCCGAAGAATTACTTGTAGCTTCGCCTTGACCAGGTTGGTCACCTCCTGATGAAAAGCCAGCAGCGCCACCGCCACCGCCACCACGTACCCACCAATAACCTATAGCTTTATTAGCAGCACCATTTGCGCCAGAGCCACCAGAATTCGTTTTGGAGCCTGTTTCTGCAGAAGTATGTTTGCTTCCACCTCCACCAGTTCCCCCATTAGCAGCTCCACTTGCTGTCGCGTCAGCACCAGCTCCACCGCCGCCGCCTCTAGCCAATTCCATGCTTGTACCAAACTTCACATAACTATCACCACCTATTTTACCATTAGAAGAAGTTCCACCAGCACCAACCGTTACATTAAGTTCATCATTAGGCTTAAAAGTAGATGTTTTCGAAAGGGTAAAGATAGCGCGAGCATAGCCGCCACCACCACCGCCACCTGCTGCATGGACGGTTTCCGAATCTTTATTCACGTCTGTAATGGTAGGAGCATCGCCTCCTTTACCACCAGCACCCCAACATTCAACTTGTACTTTATAAGTTCCTTCAGGAATTGTTGGAGTTTTTTCGGCAGCAGTGCTTGTCGTCTTAATATCCTTTTTTTGAGTGCCATCAGTCACAGCCGTCTGTCCCCACGCACTTCCCACTCCCAGCAGCAACGCCACCGCAAGCAGCATCACGCCAAGGAAAGGAAACTTTTTCTGCGACATCCTGCGAGATCCGCGGGAAAAGGGTGTTCCCATCGCATTATCCCCATTCAACATCACAAATGACTTAGTAGAAATCTTATTCATAATTTTAACTTTTTTTCTTAATTTTCGGCGTATTCTCAGGAAACTTCCGCGCACATCAAAACCTGGGCACAGCACCCCAAAATACGGCGGCAAAGGTACACTTTTTTCTTAACAATTTTTTCCTAATATTATATAAGAGAGTTTGTTTTTGTATTTTATTGTTTTTCAACATGTTGCAAATGTTAATTTTTGTTAATAAAATGGTTGCGGGAAGATGTTCAAGGGGCACGCTTTGAGAAAAAAATGCGAAAAAGGGAAATCACACGGCACAACAGAGCCGTAGCGAAAAATCCCGTCCTACATTCCATCCACCCCACTACTTAAAAATTAATAATTTTGATGCAATATATTATAATCGTTTAAATAATTTCACACAACGAAACAAACCTTCAAAACCATAAAAAAAACATTCAAATAACGAATCAATTATATTGTTTTCACTATTCACTATTCACTATTCACTATTCACTATTCCCTATTCCCTCCTCCCGTATGGATCCAATTTACCAGCGCTTCTATAACGAGTGTCTAATATCAAACCTTACGGATATGGAAAAGAAGATTTATGTCAGAGATGTCCTGGAGAACGCCGACGTGAAGGAATCATTGATGTGCGAGCGCGAATACGGTCTTGAATAGGGACGCGAACTAGGTCTAGAACAGGGACACGAGGAAAGGACACGCCAGCTCGCCCTCAACATGCTTGTCGAAGGTCTGGACACCACCATCGTCACGAAAATCACCGGACTCACGGAAGAGGAAATCCTGACCTTGACACGTGACGAATGACAACATGACGCTCACGCGCGGGAACGCTCCCACGGACAGCGATGCCTGCACGTTGCAGGGCCGCCATGACATTCATCATTCATCATTCATCATTCATCATTCATCGCTGCTAACTGCTAACTACTAATTGCTAACTAGCCAACGCCGTCTTTGGCATCAACACCGAACAGCGGTCAATGATGTCGTTGGCACGTTCGAAGCCGGCGTCGCAGATTTTTTTCTCCTTACTGCCGTCATAGCCCATGAACAAGTGCATGGTTTCATACCCCGCATTAACATATTTCAACAGCGTACGGTCGCGTTTGCCCGCCGCCTCTTTATATTTTTCTATCGATGGCCTGCCTTTTCCCTTGCGTATCTGCAGCACCGCCTCAAGCGCAATCAGACAGCCGCTCCACAAGGTGTTGCCGGCAATCCGGACATATTTCTTATCCCTGTAGAGATTCGTCTCCGAATCGTAAACAGACTTCTCTATGATTTCCGACGCGTTGGCCACATACCTTCTGGCCTCTAGAATAGGATCAGTATTTTCCATATCGATGAGTTTAAAATTAGACGCCGCAAAAATACAACAAAAAGAATTTGAAAAATCAACTTTTTCAAAAATTTTTATTTCGTTGAAAATCAACTCGTTAAAAATCCATAATAAATTATCTTTACAATTAATTGTTAAATTATTTTTCGGTTTCGCAGGATTTGACGTATGACGTATGACTTGTGATATGGGACACCGCACGCCGCACTCGTGCACAACCGCGCCCACGTCGCATATATATCCGTCATACGCCGTATAACCGCGCCCATATCGCACATACGGGCGCGCATGGTATCGTCGCGCGCCCCGCAGGGGTTCACACCCCAGCCTGTGTTATGCCGCCCCTAACGGGGCTGGGAGGCTAACGGAGTGGCGCGAGTGGACTGCTAACTACTAACTGCTAATTGCCAACTGTCAATCGCTGCTAACTACTAACTGCTAACCTATTTCTTCGTTCTACATTAAAAAAGCGGCTGCCAGGAACTCCCGACAGCCGCTTGTATCAATTATCTTAATCAGATATTAGTTGTTGCAAGCAGGAATGTTGTTATATTGTACGGCTCCTGATGCAGTACCTGAAACCTGACTAGCACCACATAATGAAGTGTTTGTATAGTTCAAAACTGGCGTAACATTCCAAGTTGTAGTAGGATTCATTGGTACTGACTGAGTACCTCCGAGCCAATCACTTTCTGTAACAGTTAAAGTACAATAGCCGTCGGCGATTTCAGTGACATTAAAAGATTTATGTCTAACACCAGGGGTACTTGTACCTTCACTAACATAAAAAGAAATATCATATCGAACAGTCCCTATAGAAGGATCATAGTTCTCAATAGGTGTTCTGATAGTAACGGAGTGTCCAGTTTCAACAGTGGCACCATCATTCATATTCTTACAAAGAGTGGTCGTACCAAAAGAAGGACACCATTCAGAATAGTTGCCACTCACACTTTGTACAGAACAATTCGGAACATTGATATCAATAGTATAGGTGGCTGATGAATATTCTATAGTACCTAAAACATCTGTGGTAAGTTCAACATAATGATCAGTTGCGGTTGGAGAATAAGATACTGGATTACCAATAATGGTCGCCGTAATATCACTTTGTCCAGATTGGTGGATTGTGATAGTGAAAGAATTAGCGCTAAAGACATCAGAATAAAGGCCAGCGTCGAATGGAATAACATAAATTATCTGATTTTCATGATATCTGACATGAGATTCGCCAAAGGAAGGACATCCTTCAACATTAGCAGTAAACGTGGTCGCCTCACAGTTTTCACCATTACCATAAACTTCAAACACTACGGTTTTGGGAATAAAATTGCCAAGGGTTGTAGGATTAATATAAGCACCTTGGTCACAAGTTGTAGTACTTAGTTGAGCATTCATCTCTTTGACAAGATTATTAGCATCATATGCTGTAGCACTAAAGCCACGATTAGTCCAATCAAAATTTCCAGTACATGACAACTCAGCTACGAGTCCATCGTTACTGATAGTTGCGGTTGCATTGAAATCATTGGCAATTGCACACGGATCAACAGTAGGGAACTGGCCTTGCTCGTAGGTACCTGTGCAAACAGGTTCAGCTGTACACTGACTATTGGTGTTTGTCAACTTGAGTATGAATTGAATTTGATCTCCTGTTCCCGTCAATTCGGGGAGGCTGTTTGCAGGGATGTTCAACGTTACAGTACGATCGTTAACAGTGATTCCGCTGGAAATAGCAGTTTCATTTCCAGGAGCACTGCCAGCCTGCGTAAAGATGTATGTACCACTAACTGTCGTGGCTGCGGTGTTACCTGTAAAAGTGAGAGTAGCCTTGTAATAGCCATTATCCAAGATAGGATAGAAAATACTGCTGGTCCAAGCAGGGCAAACAACGGTAGGTGCGCCATTGTTGATGATGGTTTGGTAGATATCGCAAAGATTGCAACCGTTAAGTCCCTTCTTAGCAAGATAGGCATCGAAGTAGCCATAGAGGAGCTGTCTGATCTTGACGCTTGCCGTGGAATTGCTCAAAAGCTCGTTATACAGTTGGTTGACCTCTGCTGCAGATGCGGTTTCTGCATAATACTTGGCCACTTCCAACATCATGTCACGATTGTCCTTCAGGAACTTCTTTGACATGCTGTAGATGGAATCCTTGACTTCCTGATCAAGCGTGCGACCTTCTTGATAGAATCGATTCAAATCTTCAGCCGTAATCAAGAAGAGGTAATGATAGCCGATCTCTTTCGCCTTGTCATAATTTTTCTTGATGTAATTGACGATTGAATCACGCATGCCATCGTGCAACGGCGTATTCAACTTCAAGGCACTATAGATTTCGTGGATATCCTTGCCAGTAATACCGCTGTTGATATAATCCTCAATGTGATCCGTGGTCAGGATGGCGCCGTCGGTATGGAAAGCGTATGGCACTGCTGTAACCGGGGTCACAATCACAATTTCTTGATTACCGTATGTGAAAATCGCCCGGATGGAATCCACATACATCCATTCTATGTCGTTGGTGGCAATCAACGGGAGATTCACCATACCATCGAAATTAGTCTGGAACTCACCCTCACAGAGAACTATGGGATCAGCATTTTGGATGACGGATATTTGATATTGACCCGCTTGGTTTCTCACCAATTCATTGGTGGCCGGATCGCGCAACACAGCCTGATAATTAAGAGGCGTTGTTTGCGCCATCATGCTCACGAAAATCGTGAGCATCGCGAAAAGTGTTAATAACTTTTTCATATCTCTTTTTATTTTTTTCAGAACTTAATTAATTATTAGGCACATTGGTGAAAGAACCATGTTGTTGAATTTCCGAACAACCAGGACTAATAAGTTGAATATCGAAACCAACGTTAGCGTTAATTTGTTCAATTCCATCATTAGGTCCAAGTTCAAGACTGAAAACATTGTCAACGAACTGCAGTTCTTTAGTTTCGGTTTCTTGACCCTTGGTATAGGTAACTTTCACGGTAAGCGTTGAAAGATCAACAACACCCATATCATCTATATTGACCTGGAATTCAATTTTGGTAAGATCAATAAGGTCGCTGCCCTGCTGGGTACCATATCTTAAACCTTGAACAGAATTGATTTGAGGACAAACGATGTTACCTGACACGTAAGCAGCAGCGGAACAAAGCGTCCAGTCTTGGTTGTCACAAATGAGATGTTTGCCGCGGAGATATTGCGCGAAATAGTCCAAAAGGATGCGTCTGACCGCAGGAGCGGCAGTGGAGCTTTCAAAGGAAGTATAGAGTTCCTCTGCCTCTTGAACATCAGCAGTGGAGATGTAATACTCAGCAACATCTAACAAAAGTGAGCGATGGTTTTTAATATAATCCTTGACAAGATCATAGAAAGCTTGTCTCACTGCGATATCAACAATACGCATGGAGTCATAAATGTCTTCCACATCTTGTTTGGAAACTTTTGAGAGATAATCGTACGCGATTTCCTTGGCAATCGCGTAGTTCTCCTTGATATAGTTCACAGCGGAATCACGACAAGCCTGACTGAAAGTAGGATTGTTCAACAAGGCTTGGTAAACACGATCCACATCTTTAGGAATCGCTTGATCAAAATAGTCGGTGAGCATCGGGGTTGTGATTCTCACATCACCAGCCTGGATGGCATAGGGAACTGCGGCAACCGGCGTATTCAAGATGATGGTTTGTCCAGCCACATTGAATTCAGCCACAAGGGTATCGCCATTCCAATTATGATCTGAGTTAACATCTAAAAATTCGTAATCAAGATCCAAAGAGACTAAGCCATTCGCATTGGTAGTAAATTCTTGATCCACTACCCAGTAGCTCACATCTTTAAGCTCGATAGTAACTTTACCACTCTGGTTTGCCACCAACACATTGTTGGCGTCGCGCAACACTGCCTGATAGCGGAACTTAGGCATCCGAACTTCCTGCGGTTCATTTTGCGCCATCAGCATGCTCCCACTTATTAGGAGCATCACTAAAAAGGTTAAAATCTTTTTCATTGTATTTCTTTTTTTATTATTCTGATTGTGATTAATGGAACACTATTCATCTAAAGATGACCAGTCATCGTCAGTAGGTGTCATAACGCAACGGACACTGAGGCCATCGTTAACGCTACGTTCCTTGAACATAGGAACATTACAGAAATAGTTCACTTGCAGTGAGATAGCTTTGCTTTCGCTAGCTCTGATGGTGCTCCACCAGTCGGTATTTGTGCCCATACCTTGGAAGCGGGCAGCAGCAGCGCTGTATTCACCGGCAGGATAAGCCGTGAATTTCGTGCTGTTGGTGTTCACATCAGGAGTGTTCCAGTCTTCCGTAGCACGGATGGTAGTTGCATCGTGACCTTTCAGAAGGTTCATTGCGGTCTCATCTGGAAGATACCAACCGTCAGGACACAGGGTTTTTGCGTCTTCCAAAGTATAGAGGTAACCGTATTTTTCTACATCCACATTGGGATATTGATCACTCGTGTAGGTCATCGGGGTGCCCAGGTTAGTGCGCAGGTTCTCTCTGGTCCAGCAATAACCGTCAATAGCCACTGAAGGATAAAGGATGCTAGGTTCAGCTTTATCTTTCATGGTATCACAAATCCAGATATAGAGATATTCTACAAGATCATAACGATAGATACCGCCATTCACCACGTAGAGGCTGTCTTTGAGTGATTTTTGCACAGGGTTTTGCACATTAGGGAAAACATAGCCGCGTTCATCAACATAGTTGTCGCCTTGGGTCATCACCACGTATGTGGTGTCGCGCACCAGTTGCATTTGAGCAACGCCTGCGGAGACTTCGTAACCGTTCTGGGCCACGATATCGCCAAAGGGTTGACCGAACACGCCGTAGCTGTTATTATCCATCGTAGCGCCGCCGGCCGTGAAAGCCCGCATCGTCATGGGCGCCGTTTGGGCGGTTGCCATCACCGCCACCGTTGCTAAAATAATCAATGATAATATATTCTTTTTCATATTCTTTCGGTTTTTAAAGGTGATGTTACAGATTAGTTGTTAGGATAAGTTGCTTCGTCTCTACATTCTCTCAGATGCGCTTTAGCTGTAATGGTAGTATAGGTAGCAGGCAAGGTGAATTCCATACCATGAGCTCTTGGTTGCTGCTCGCCATCAACATACCAATCCACATTGTTAGGTTTCTGAGAAGTGAAGAATTGTTGTGCTTCAACAGGAGTGAAGACAGCTTTCAGTTTGTCACCATCTTTTTCAATAGCCAAGCGATATCCGGGAACGGTATAATCGTCAACCATTTCGACTACATTATTAGATGTATGACACACATGATTTTGATTCACTGTCAAGTATGCACGTGAATAGAGATGATCTCTACAATATTGCGTTAAATTCATGGTATCCACAATTTTACCGAAGTTTCCGGTCAACGGGATATAGTGAACGGGTCTGTCTTGATAGGTGGATTCACCTTCTTCATGCAAACCGATACCGTAAGCAGTAACCATATTTTCATTATAGTTCTTCACGTATGCCGTCATGATGATACCACCGTTGAGAGCCAACGCCACCAGACCGTCATTAGAGGTATTGGTGAAGCTGGTGATTCTCGGGCAAGTGTCATTCGGGTCATTGCTCATATTGGCAGCAGCGGCTTGCAGGTCGCAGATGTTGTCGAAATGATAGGTAGCAAGACATTGAGGGTCAAGACCGATGGTGCTCAAATAATCGTCCAACACGGCATCCACTTTAGCTGATGCGAATTGGTAAATCGGATCGTTGGCGAGCAACTTAGCATAAAGAGCGTCGATTTCAGCGGCATTCGTGGTTCTAAGATAGTATTTTGCCAAATCCAGAGCCAGGTCGCGGTGTCTTTTGAGGTAATCCTTCGCACAGTTCACAATCTCTTTTTTCACATTCTCGTCAAGAGCCATCACATGGTCGTAAAGCTCGCGCACATCATCGCCGGAGACCTTATGCATATAGTATCGAATGACTCTTTTGGAGATTTCGATATGATTCTTAACATACTCCACCACCGTATCGCGGAGCGTGTTAAGGAAAGGCTCGTTGCGTCTCAAAGCAGCAACGATAGCATCTACATCTTCTTCACCATGGCCGCTCCACTCCGCCACATAATCAACGATTTGTGGGGTGGTGAGCAGGAAGCTGGACTGAAGAGCGTAAGGAACTGCGTAAACCGGTTCATCGAATTGCATAATCAGACGGTTGCCATCCGTTTCCGTAACGGTAATGTAAACTCTGGCAGTTGCCCAATTCACAGCCGTGAGGCTACCATCTCTTCCCTCTCCTCCGAGAGTGAGAGAAAGCATACCGTTGTGGTTAGTGTGAAGGGCCTCGAAGTTCTCAAAATAAGGATAAACATCATCAGCAGTTGCACCTGTTGATTCAATTCTTACCTCCACGTTTACGTCTTGGTCAACCACCAAGTTGTTGCTCTCATCACGCACAACAAACTGATAGCTCAAGGTTGGTCCATCCGATTCTTCATAATCAGGAGCGCCCGAGAGGTCTTGATTACCATTCGTCCCATTGCTCGGCAATTGTGGTACTTGCGCCGACAAGATGCCCGCTGTCGTCACGAACATCATCAGAAAGGTTAAAATTTTCTTCATTGTTTTTACTTTTTATATTATTACTTATTTTTATTTCCTAGAATAGTTTCAATTTTTTCTCTATTATACTATTATACTATATACTTTGAATGTACTCTAAATGTTACTTTTTTTCTTTATCTTTTTTTTGTCTTTCCTTATATATATAATATATGTCATTTTATCATCCGTCATTCATCATCCCCCTAGGGCTCGCTAGCGCTCTCCCTAGGCTAGCATAGGTCGGGCTTTCAGCCCTTTTTTGGAATATTATTTGGAGAGTGACATCCCTATTATTCATCATTCATCATTCATCACTCATCATTTCCTCCTCCTCTTTCGCATAAAAGGAAACATTTCGCCCTTTACCGCGCATATCCAAACGCTTGCGCAAGACAAGACGAACATTGTAACACTCTATTTTCCAAATAGTTACAATTATCCATTTCTTATGCTTTTACACACATATTCAATTTGCAAATATATATTTTTTTCTTTTGCAACAACATGTGATATATTTTTTTACGCAAAAAGGGATAAAATTTTGGCAGAAAGAGGGTCGAGGGGTTAGGGAATAGGGACAAAAAAAAACGTCCGGATAAAACCCTACCCGAACGTCATTCATCATTCATCACCCATCATTCATCACTCATCATTCCTAATTCCTAATTCCTCATCCTCCCACCATGCTCACCACTCTCACCAAAAACGCGGCTACCCACGCCACGCTGGTGGTATAAACAGCAGTGAAGAGCATCCATTTGAGGTTGGATTCCCGTTTGACGGCGGTGAGGGCGGCAACGCAGGGGAAATAGAGCAGAATGAACACCATGTAGCCGAATGCCACCCATGGGGTGAAGACCGGCTGGCCCATCTGCGGTCCCGACGACCACGTGTGGCTCTGCAAGCTCTTCTGGAGAGCCATGGAATGCTCGTCGGCCTCCGCGTCGCTGTGGTAGAGCACGCCCATGGAGGAAACCACAATCTCCTTGGCGGCAAATCCAGTGATCAGCGAAACGCCCATCTGCCAGTCGAAGCCCAGCGGACGGAAGACCGGCGCCACGAACTTGCCGAACCTTCCGATGTAGGAGTTCTCAATCTGGCACGCCGAACGGTCGAGTTCCAGCTGCTTGATTTGCGCCGTCTTGGTGGCCTCGTCCAACGTCTCGTCGGCCTCCACCTGCTCGATTTGCGCGGTGTAGGCATCGATTTGCGGACTGTGCTGCGGGAAATACTCCAACGCCCAGATGATGATGGTGGCCACGAGGATCACCGTACCCATCTTCTTGAGGTACTGCACGCTCTTGTCCCACATGTGGATGACGGCGTTGCGGAACGTCGGGATGCGGTAGGGCGGTAGCTCCATCACGAACTGGTCGCGTTCCTGTTGGAAGGCGGCCTTCTTGACAATAAGCGATGTGATGATCGCCGTCACGATGCCCAGCAAATAGATGGAGGTGAGCACCAGTCCCTGATGTTTGGTGAAGAAGGCGGAAATAATCAGCAGATAGACGGGCAGCCGCGCGGAACACGACATGAAAGGCACCGTGATGATGGTGAGGATGCGATCCTTGCGGTTCTCGAGCGTGCGGGTGGCCATGATGGCGGGCACACTGCAGCCGAAACCTATAATATAAGGTATAAAGGATTTGCCGTGAAGTCCCATGCGGTGCATCAGCTTGTCCATGATGAACGCGGCACGCGCCATGTAGCCGGTATCTTCCAAAATGGAGATGAAGAAGAAGAGTATCAAGATGTTAGGCAGGAATGAGCAGACCCCTCCTACCCCGGCGATGATGCCATCGACCAGCAAATCTTTGACGATGCCGTCGGGCAACACGTTGGTAATCACGTCGCCGAGCCAGCCGAAGAAGCTTTCCAACCACGCCTGCGGGTAGGCGCCCAGCGTGAAGGTCATCTGGAACATAAACCAGAGGAAGAAGATGAGGATGGGGAATCCCAGCCATCTGTTGGTCAATATTTTGTCCACGGAATAGGCAGGCTGCTTGTCGCGGTCCCCGCCTTGGGTGAAGGTCTCGAGGAGAGCGCCGCGCACGAAGCCGTACTTCGCGCCGGAGATGATGGTGGCGGCATCTTCATGATACTGTTTCTCAATCTGTTTCCGTTGTTCATCTGCCACCTTGACGACACTGCCGTCATCGTCGAACTTACCCACCATCTCGGAGATCATCTTGTCGCCCGCCAACAGCTCGATGGCGAGGTAGCGGGTGGAATAGGCACCCGAAAGGTCCAGATGCTCCAGCATATCCTTCTTGATGATGTCGATGGACTTCTCCAGGTCGGTGCCGTAGTTGATATGGATGTGCTTGGTGTTCTCCTCCAAGTTCTCGTAGAGATCCACGACCTTGGCCATCACCTCCTTGATGCCGGTGCCCCGCGAGGAGACCGTAGGGATGATGGGGAAGCCGAAGAGTTCGCTGAGGGTGTCGATGTCGAGCTGGTCGCCGTTTTTCTCCAGTTCGTCGTACATGTTGAGCGCCATCACCATGGGCACATTCATGTCGATGAGCTGGGTGGTGAGGAATAGGTTGCGTTCGAGGTTGGAGGCATCGACGACATCGAGCACGATGTCGGGGTGCTGCTCCATAATGTACTCGCGGACGTAGCGTTCCTCGGGGGTGTATTCGGTGAGGGAGTAGGTGCCGGGGAGGTCGGCAATCACGATGGTGTAATCCTGATATTTGTAGTATCCGAGTTTGGAATCGACGGTGACACCGCTGTAGTTGCCCACCTTCTCGCGCATGCCGGTGGCGTGGTTGAAGAAGGAGGTCTTGCCGCAGTTAGGGTTGCCGACGAGGGCAACGTGGATGCGTTTCCCTTTATGTCCGAGGATGCGTTCGGTATCTTCGGTCACCGTGCCGTGGAAGGTATAGTTGTTGGCGATTTCCTCGCTCACGGGGACCACCTCCACGCGGCTGGCCTCGATGCGACGCAGGGAGACGTGTCCGCCCATAATCTCATATTCGATAGGGTCGCGCAAAGGCGCGTTGCGGATCACCTTGACCTTCTCGCCGCGCACAAAGCCCATCTCCAGAAGGCGGTGGCGAAAACTCCCATGTCCCGTAACCCTCACAATCACACAATATTCGCCGGTCTTCACGTCCGCGAGGGTTAACGCTTTACCTACTTGCTCATGTTGTTCGTTATTCATTTCTTTTCTTTTTGCTGCTGACGATTAGCTTTTGGCTATTAACCCTAAACTATAAACCCTAAACTAACCACGCTGCAAAAGTGCAATTTTGTGGGGACTTGGGTATCCCCATTTTTGGGGATTTTTCATCGTCATTCATCGACCCATTCATCGACCCATTCATCGACCCTACAGCACCGTCACGCTCCCCTTCACAAAATACGGTTTCCCCGCTTCGTCGGTGTAGCGGATGACGTAGTTGTAAACGTTCTGGTATTGGGTTTGGCCGCGGTATTCGCCGTTCCAGCGGAAGTTTTTGTCGTTGGAATAATAGACCAGCTCGCCCCAACGGTTGTAAATCCAGATCTCGAAGAGATTAATATTCAGAAGGTTGCGTTCGGGGATGCTGAAGTAGTCGTTCAGGCCGTCGCCCCGCGACGGGGTGATGGCGTTGGGCAACAGCAGCTGATTGCCGTCGCAGTTCTCCACGGTGAAATGCGCTGTGCTGCTGCAATCACCAGAAGTCGCGGTCACATAGTATCTGCCAGAGTGCGTCACCGTGATGGTAGGTGCGGTTTCGCCCGTGCTCCACACGTAGTTCGGCATGTCTGTCACCACCATCAGCTCGGCACTGAGGTCTTCGCAGAAGTCCGGGGTCAGCGAGACGATGCGCACCGCCGTGTCGATGACCCGCAGTTGCAAGGTCACCACGCTGTCGCAGCCCGCCGCGCTTTGCAGGGTCTGTATGCGCGTTAACAGTTCCTCCCCTACCGTCTCCATCGGAGCGATGCTGAAGCCGTTGTCATCGTAGCCGTCGCCCTCACACACCACGTCCTCGACTTCCGTCTCGAACAGCGGGTTGACTGTCAGAATCAGCACCACCACGCTGTCGCAGTGACCCGTTGAATGGTGCTGCTCGAAAGTGTAGTCACCAGGCGCAGCCGTCTGGTCCGCCGTGATGTCAAAGCCGAAGCCCTCGTAAGGCTCGTTCTGGCACACCGCCGCCATGATAGTGTCCATCGTGTTGGGCCATACGCTGACGGTCACCACATTGCTGTAATAGATGCCACATCCCTGGATGATGGACATACGATGCAAAAAGAAAGAAAACGGAGCTGGATAAGGATAAGTATAATTCTGTGTATTGTAATCACCTTGCGCGGTGCTCCAAATTTCACCATCGGAAGAAAATTCCCAAAAGTATATAATGTGATCGCTGCCAGTAGCCGCTGTTCCGGTAAACGGTGCCGGCTGTTCGCCGACACATACCACCTGGTCGGCAGAGATAGTCCCGGGATCCACCTCTCCGAAAAGCGAAATGATAGTCACCGTATCCACGGCGGTACATCCGATAACATCCGTCACCGTAAAAGTGTAGAAGCCCGCCGGAACATCAATAAGAGTGGTAGTGGTGGATAAGGTGATATTCGCGGTATTTGTCCACGCGCATGTCATCGGAGGCTGTCCGCCCGTCACCGTGGCCGTGGCAAAGCCAGTAGAATCGCCATAGCAGACGATGTGGTCAACATTCCCGATAGTTGCGCTGATATTGTCCACAGTCAGCGTGTAGGTCACCACGCTGTCCGCGCCGTGCGTGGTCAGCAGCGTGTCCGTGAAAGTGCCCGCCTCCGCGAAAACATGACCGCTCCACGTGTAGGGCAGCGCACTCGCGCACACCGTGGCATACACCTGCGCCGTGGTGTTGTGATAGACCGTCAGGTTGAGGGTCACGGTGCTGTCGCAGCCCGCCACATTGGTGTAGTGCTGGTAATAGGTGCCGGTGGCGGTATACGTGCTGTCGTTCAGCGTGTACGGCAGGTTGTTCTGGACAACCTCAGCGTTGAGGGTTGTGCCGGTGGAATGTCGAACTGTCAAGTGCAGGGTCACCACGCTGTCGCAACCCGCCGCATTAGTCAATGTAAATGTCGATCCGTCGGTACTTTCTGTGTAAAGATTTCCGTCTATCCAACGCAAGCTGTCGCATACATCATCTGTGTAATCTGTGTGATCTGTGTTCGTTATCGTCAGGTGTAAGGTCACCACGCTGTCGCAACCCGCCGCATTAGTCAATGTAAATGTCGGTCCGTCGGTACTTTCTGTGTAAAGATTTCCGTCTATCCAGCGCAAGCTGTCGCACACCTCATCTGTGTAATCTGAGTAATCTGTGTTCGTTATCGTCAAGTGGAGGGTCACTACGCTGTCGCAACCCACCGCGTTCGTAAGATAAGACACCACAACGCCGCTTTCCGTATAAATGCTGTCCCGCCACGTAAATTGGTCGCATGCGATTGCAAAAGTGTCGAACGTACTCGTAGGGAACACCGTCAACGTCAGCACCTCCACGGAGTCGTATCCCAGCTGGTTGGTCATCGTGTGGTAATATACGGCCGACTGCGTGAGCGTGTCACCGTACCAAACGTAATAGACACAGGCACTGTCGGTTAGCAGCATCGTGTCGGGATTTGGCAACACCTCCACCCAGATGGAATCCGTGGCCGGGCATTGGAGAATAGAAGAGTCTTCGCCCACTATAGCCCCGCTGCTGTATCCCGTAACAAAATAGTAACCAGAGGTTAACGGGCGAACAGATATCGTTGCGCCGCCACCAACAGGATTGCCATCACTATCTGTCCAAGTCAGAATATCCGAACCGGCAGCCCAAAGGGTCAGGGAGTCGCCCGCAAGCACCACCGTGTCAGGCGTATGAGTGATGAGCGGCATCTCCACCACATGCACGTTCCAGAACACCAGACTATCCGCACCCTCGAAAGTCTCCAGCGAATCAATATGGGTGCCCGCTGTTGTAAAGACCACCCCACCCCACTCTATCGGCAGGTCGCTTTCGCAAACCGTCGTATCGAACTGAGTCGTCGTCCCATGGTAAATCGTCAAATGCAACGTATCCACCTGCGTACAACCATTCTCATCCAAATGCGAAAACAGATAATCGCCATCTTGGGTATAAACTGAGTCATGCCACTCATAACTTTCTATTCCTGTGGCCGTTATGCTTTGATGAATGGGATTGTTGACAGTCAAATACAAAATCACCACGCTGTCGCAGCCGTTTCTGTTCAGATAATGTTCCTGATGTACCCCTGAAGTGTCGTAAGTAATGCCATGCCACGTATAATTCTCACATGCCGTGATGACAACAGGGGTGGTATCTATCGGATTAACCTCAACAATCTGTTCTGCCACACCGCTACACGAGGAGTCCAAAGAAACAGACACCCTATAGGTAGAGGTCTCCTCTGGAGCAACCGTGATAGAGGTTGTCGTATCGCCAGTATTCCAAACGTAGGTCGGCTCGTAGGTGAAGGAGCGCACGGCACGCACAACACCCATAGATGAGATGTTTTTATTCATAACATCAAATCCGCCGTGTCCGCCATTCACACACCAAGCTTCAGTAGAGGAATATTCAGCACTTGTCCAATATGAGTTGGTGCCCAAGACCTCACCTCCTGCACTCACAAGAGCATCGGAAATGAAAGATCTTTGGGATACCAGCTTCATCATTTGCGCGGGCGAAGGCAACACCCATCCGTTTTCAAAATCTACAATTCCAGCGGAATAATCGCTGCTCGTCCCCAGATAAGCACGCATGGCTAAGGTGTTGGCATACCCTGCGGTGTCATACAACAGATTCGCATACTGATAGTAGGAATACTGTTGATTCGGAAGACCCGGCACATTAAAGTATTCACCCCAAGCGACATACGGATTTTGGGAATCGTTGGGGAGATCATGCAGCGCCACCACCCAACCCCCGCTACCGTCCGGATGCAGATAATAGACAATACCCTGACTACCGTCCGGTGCCGTATATAGGTCGCCCACACGGTACGTCTGCCCCACCGCTGTCATCCCACAGCAGCAAACCAGCAAAATCCAGAGTATTCTTTTTATATCCATTCTTTCTTTGTTTCTTTACATCCATCACCACACTGCGCTCCTTCGTCGCTTGTATGGTGTTAATTGCACTTCGTACGTTTTGTCTCTTCAAGACTGCTCAAGGAATCGCCTTTCATCGTCCCTCATCGTCCCCTTCATTCAAAAGTTCCTCACCGCCCTCACCCGAGCTGTATATTGTCTAAAAGTTCTACCTGTACCTCCACTACAGTCAAGAAACCATGCATAGTTCGAGTCAGATACAGAAGAAGACCAATAATCGAAAAAATCATCTTCTTGAGGTATCGGGAAAGGGGTTCCTCCGACCATTTGGAGAGAAGTATTTACCGTTAAAAACTCAGCATAAAGAGCGTGCAGTTGTCCATCCGCCGGCAGATACCACCCGTGAAGAAAGTCCACAGCGTAGGCTGCCGGAAACACGGAGGCGCCCCCTCTCGCACGGATAGCGGCGGTATTCAAATAACCATTCGTATCTCTAATGACTAAATTATTGTACGGATAAACCGGTGCGTTGGGTATATCCAAGTCACATCCACCCCATATCACCTCCAAGCCCTGGTCGTGCAGATGCACGGCCCAACCATGCTGACCGGAACCATCCACCTGGAACACCACCCCCATAGCAGTTTTTCCGGAACTGGGGAAAACAGCCGGCTTCTCGATGGTGCCGTCGGTGCAGAGAATATCCCCAATAGCCACGGAAGGCAACGTGAAGACTGTATTGGCGGTGGCCTGCAACGTGACGCTGTCGCCTGGGCATCCAGGAGCTGTATTCGTCGAAACAGAGACTTCGGGAACCTGGTTGACGGTGAGCATCAGCGTCACCGCACTGTCGCAACCATTAGCCGCGGAGTAATGAACCGTGTGAACCCCGCTTTGGGTGTAGGTAACCCCATTCCACGTGTAGCTTCCACAGGCGGTCACCACGAGAATAGTGTCAAAACTCGGCTTAGTGTCAATGGTGGTTTGCGCAGAACCAACACTTGCGTATCCCGTTCTCACCGCCACCGAATAGTCGGTCGTTTGGCTCGGCATCACCACGATGGAGGAAGAGCCTTCTAGAGTATTCCAAAGATAGAGCGGATAGGTAAAACTCCGCACAGCTCTGACCCGACATGAGGCATCCTTAGGGCGTTTGGTAAAAAATCCTGAATAGCCGTCGTCGAAATACAATGCCCAAGCATAATAACTATTAGCCTCGGCACTACTCCAATAGGGGTAATTAAACAAATCCCTGCCTCCCGCCGCCACAAGCGCGGGGGACACAAAGGGCAACTGTGTATGGAGCATTCGCAATTGCGCAGGCGAGGGCAACACCCAACCATGCTCAAAATCGACTGCACCAGCAGCGTATGGCATATCCTCTTGATAGTGAGCACGAATCTTCTGCGTGTTGCCATAGCCTGCCGTATCGGTCAGCAACTGCTGAGAATAAACTGGATTCTGGTCGGCAAGATCCGGCACATTGGAAGAAGTTCCCCATCTGCAATCCCCAACCGTAGCATCGAACAATGCCACCATCCAACCCCCGCTACCGTCTGGGTTCAGATAATAGACAATGCCCTGCGTACCGTCCTGCACGGTGACCAAATCGCCCACCCGCAACACCTGCGCGCTTCCTGCGGCCACACCGCACATCAGCATTACAATCATCCAGAAGGTTTTCTTCATCATCGTTTATTTTTTTAAGGGTCGAGGGTCGAGGGTCAAGTTCACTCTTTCATCGTCCTTCATCGTCATCCTCAAAAATCTCTCACCTCTCGTATCGGATACACATACGCCTTATAGTCCATTCGTACACTTCCCCCATATAACAAATTCCAAGCATTATTCGAATCACTTTCGGTCGAAGACCAATAAAAATAAGGTGCATCCAATGGGAATGGGGTGCCGCCAGCTATGAGCAGAGAGGCATTCATTTGCACGATTTGTGCATAGAATTGAGCCAGCTGACCGATGGCCGGCAGATACCATCCGTGTTCTAGATCCACTGCCCATGCGGCTGGAAGAAGGGTGGAATCACCCGCCGCCCGTAACTTCAAAGTGTTGCCATATCCGTCAAAATCCGCAATGGCATCGCGGGAGTTGGCGATATTATCCAAAGTAGGAACATCAAAATAATGGTTTGGGTCTGGGGTCCACACACACGCCTCCAGATCATGCAAACCCATAGCCCATCCGTGAATACCTGTGCTATCCACAAAGAAAACAATCCCCATGGCAACCTTTCCGGAGGCCGCAAAATCTGTCGGCTTCATAATACTGCCGTCGATACAAAGAATATCACCCGAAGCCACAGGCGGTACCGGAGGCGGCGTGAACAGTTCAGCATTCTCAATGACGGCCTGCAGGATGGCACTGTCACCCACACAAACAGTAGCAGCGGAAGCGGTAATGGAGATTTCGGGAGGCGGCAAAACCGCAAGATGCAGATTCACTGTGCTGTCACATCCATTCCGGCTTTTCAAAATGGCGATGTGTTCGCCCTCAGTTTCAATCATCTGTCCGAAAAAGTTGTACGGCAAACAATCCTCTACAATGGTATCGTAAAGATCAGTCACTCCGGCATTCCCAGAATAGATACCCACGTGAAAACTGTCAACGAGAGCACTGCCGGGACAATAATCATCCGCAATATGGTCAACCCAGAAAACACCATCTTCCATAAGAGAATAGGTTTGGGTCAGCGTATCATCGTCGTTGACCGTATATGAATCGTGTCCGTTGGGATGGAAGACATCGAAAGAGACATGACCGTAACCTTGCGGGACAAACGAGAGCGTAAGCGCTGCTCCCGGGCAAGCAATGGTGTCCCCCGTTATGGACACCTGAGGCTCAGGAGCGATGGATAAGTAGATGCTGTCAAAAATCGTTGAGCCACACAAACTATTGAGAATTTCCACCTTGTACCAGCCGCATTGGTTGCTGTGATTCAGCACGATATCATTCGAATGAGCAGTGCTGACGAACCCGCCAGGGCCTGTCCATTGATAGGTTGCCGGTGGCGGGAATGAGAGGGCGGTGAGATGCACCGTGTCTCCTTTACAATGAGGCGTTCCCACGTTGTGTCCTTGCTCCCATAGCAAGCTTCCATTCGTGAGCGACGATGTCGTAAGGTTGACGGAAAAGCTGGTTGAGCACGAATCCGTTACCTGCACGGAGAATAATTGTCCTTCCGCCATGGGCACGTTGTCGAAAAAGCCCGAAGTACTGGTGGCTACAATATTACCAGAAGCTCCCGGTTGGTCGTACAACGTGTATGTGTAAGGCGCATTGCCATTGATGGCCCGTGCAGAGACTATTCCCACTCCAGACGACTGGTCGCACAACAAAGCAGCCGCCATGTCAAAGTCAATATAGGAGAACGCAACAGTGATGGTATCGTAATAATACACGTATGGCGAACACCAACCCAAAACGGATTGATAGGAGTTATAGGAAAACGGATTGTTATAGGAATAGGTCGTGAGGGAATAGGTACCGGGAACCGAAAACACCAACACATCTCGTCTTTGGGCATCTCTGGTAGATGAAATACCTGAAGGCGAATAACAATAATGTGAAAAATTACACTCCTGCTGAATAGGTTCATCATTACTGACGGAAGGGTCAATGTAATAGATGTAATTCTCTAGTCCTGTCGAAACTTGCGTGACCACAATACGGTCGCAAACCTGGCGCATCTCATATTGCGGAGGGGAGGTGAACGCAAGGGTATCATAATAGTAACCGACCCACTCGTAAGTAATCAAAGTGTCCCCGCAATCAGTGGAAACCGCAAAAGTGTAGCGACCTGGGGCAAGGCACACCGAGTCCCGAATGGTGG
This sequence comes from uncultured Bacteroidales bacterium, assembly GCA_946413585.1. GTDB lineage: Bacteria > Bacteroidota > Bacteroidia > Bacteroidales > WCHB1-69 > F23-D06. Next base: position 27,986 of record CAMKLG010000009.1, on the reverse strand, counting down.
CGCGCCACCCGTCTTCGTAGGAAAAATCCACGTAAGTAGAATGATTGTCCGGATTCTCCCTGGTGAAAGTCCATTCCCCGTCCTGCCGTGTTGCCGTGAAGTTAAAGTGATTGTACAACGGGCTTTCAACCAATTGCAGTGTCATATTACGGCGGAAAGTATTGGCATCCACTCCATGTTCTTGAATCCACAGATAACGCGCATCGCAACAATGATCCCTCCCGTCATCATCTTTGTCATTATGGCACTCAAACCAGAAGTACAAATCGTCCATGGGTTCTGTTTGGAAAACGAACACAGTGTCCTTCGCCGCCAACTCACAACCCTGAGCGTCCGTTATGGATACGCGCACGGGAATCGTAGTGTCCGCATCGAAGGTCACCCAAGAACCCAATCCCGTATAATAATCCGACTCTATATGTCCCAACAATGTGGAATCCGGCAAAGACCACACATTATACGAAAGAGGACACCGAAAATACCGGAATGGGACCGAATAAACAATATTCCACCTCCCCGCGACCATGGTCTTGCCTGCGTCTTCCCACGTATCTCCGCATATCTTGTACGCCTGCGTGGAAATGCCCGACTGAAGATGGACAGAACAGGTATCCAAAATGGTCGAATCACTGAAGTGAATGGTCTTTACGGAGTCGAGAAGCGCGAATTGAGGAATATATCTGGATGAAAATGTGATTATCGTGTCATGACACATTTCATAAACCTGAAGCTTGATGGTGTCATAAAACATCACGCAATAGTTGGGCAGCGTATCGTAAGCCGTTGCCCACGCGCCCGAAGAGGAATGGGACGGTGGAGGGATTATTTTACTCCATGCCGTTGTATCATTTCCAGGATTAATAAAACGATACCGGAAGGTACTGTCAAAATAAGGGTACATGTAATTGTACCACGACTGATTGTATTCAGGGTTGGTCCAGCGTTCGATCTCGAATCTGATCACAGTTTCATCAGGACATTCGCCGGAGTAGGTATAATCGGTATGAACAAGACCTAAATAACCGATAGGTTGTGCATCAGGTATCATAAACGTTATCATGGGCGCCACATATCCGCACGAATCAGACACCGTAATCGTATATGTTCCTATTGAGAGACTGTCAAAGGTATAATAGTCACGATAATTCGCAAGAAGCATATCATTGCCATTGTTGACGCGATGATAAAAGACGGCATGGCGGACAGTGTCTTGTTGCTCATCCAGAAGGGTCACTTCATACGGGAATGTGCCCTGCGTGATCTTCAACTGGATACGACCCATATCGGCGCAATGGAAGGAAGGTCTATAACCAAATCTTTCCAAGCCACCCTCCCGAGTGCCAGAAGCCAATCCAAATATGGCAGAAGCCTCCAAATGATTATACGATGTAGTGACTTGCACATTGAAAGTGGTATCTACCAATGTTCCGTTCGGGGTGGAAAAATTCGCCCTCACCCCCACAGAATAGGTGCCTGCTGTCAGCATGATGTCATTACTATAATCGTACTGCACACCAAGGCCGCTGGAAAGATTCTGGTAATGATATTGAACATTGTACAAAGGATACAGGGCAGTGTTCTCCGCATTGTGGGTCTGGGGGTCAATCTGCACTTCGCTGCCTTGGTTGTCCGACAAGGTGAAGACCAGACGTGCGTCGTCGTAACAACGCCCGGGGATCGTTTCCACGGAAACACGATAGGGGAACGACTGCGCAGCAATGCTACCCAAACACAACATACACAATATCGTCACCCAAAATTTATTCATTTACAAATATGTATAGTGTACTGTTCAAATACCCAATTGTGCTTCAACATTTGAGACTGCAAAAATACATTATTTTTATTTTGCTCTAAAAAAAAATCGTATTTTTGCATCCTGACAATTTTGTCAGGATCCGGCCAAATCTAATGATTAAATGACTCGTATTCAAAACGATAATAAAAGGGAGGAAATCCTGAAAGCGGCGGAAAAAGAATTTGTGCTGCATGGTTACGACGGAGCAAGAATCGTAGCCATCGCCGAACGCGCATGCGTGGGACACCCTCTGCTGCACTACCACTTCAAAACAAAAAAAGAACTTTTCAAATTTGTAGTGTTCCGAAAGATAGACCTGCTACGCCAGTCTGTGATGATGTCTTGGGACGAATCGGGGAAAAACTTCCTTGAAAAGCTGTCGGCCACAATCGGAAAACATTTCGACTTCGTTAGGGGAAATGCCGATTACCTGCGTTTCCAAATACGGGAAATGGAATATTATCCCGAAATTTTCACAGACATCCAAGCGAAGACAACTGAAGAAATGAAAAACTTTCTTGAAAAGCTGCAGGGCGAAATCAACTCCGCAGTGGAGAAGGGTGAAATACGCCCTGTCAATGCCCGCCTTTTATTGGAAGATATCATCTCCATGAATCTTTTCATTCTCATTGCCGACCCCATTGTCCGAAAATGGGCTCCGCCCGACCGCGTGGAAAGCTTCTACGAAAGACGCAAAACGGAAAACATCCTCCTCATCCTCAACCGAATAACCCCCAACCCTAATCTTTAACCTCTAACCCTTAACCTTTAACCAAAAAATCGTATTTTCGCGGCTTAAATTTTAATATGACAAACATTTTAAACATAGGTATAGATATCGGTTCCACGACGGTGAAAGTGGTGGTACTCAATGAAGAAAACACTATTCTCCACGCCGACTATCGACGACACAATACTAACGTTCGAGAAACAGTACAACAGATTTTGCAGCCTTTATCGGAGAATTTTTCCGAAAGTTCCGTCCAAATGGCGGTGACCGGTTCCGTAGGCATGGGCTACGCCGACCTCTGGGGTTTCCCCTTCGTGCAGGAGGTGCTCTCCGCCGCCACACTGGTCAAGGAGTCCTTCCCGGAAACCCGCACCTTTATCGACATCGGAGGTGAGGACAGCAAAATGATCTTCTTTGACAAAAACCGGATGCCCGACATCCGCATGAACGGCAACTGCGCCGGCGGCACGGGCGCGTTCATCGACCAGACAGCCAGCCTGCTGAACGTGGATCCCTCCGAACTCAACGCACTGGCCGAAAAAGCCGAACGTGTCTATCCTATCGCGTCGCGCTGCGGCGTCTTCTCCAAAACCGACATCCAAAACCTGCTGGCTCGCAACGTCAGCAAAGCAGATGTTGTCCTTTCCGTCTTCCATGCCGTCTGCCTGCAGGTGCTCGGCACCCTCTCGCGCGGCGTGGACGTGCAACAGCCCGTCTTTTTCTGCGGCGGTCCCTTCGCTTTCCTGCCCCGACTGAAACAGGTATTCCTCGACAACCTCCACCTCTCGGAAGCCGACTGCGTGGCGGTTCCCGACGCTCGCGTGGTACCCGCACACGGCGCTGCGCTCATGGCCCGAACTGTCTGTAAGGAACCCGTGAGCATGACCGACTTCCTCCGCACCATCCAACAACAAGCGATGGGCGACGAATCGCGACTCCTCGCCAACAGCCTGCCCGCACTCTTCGACTCCCCTCAAAAATTCCAACAGTGGAAAACGGAAAAACAGAACTTCTTCGTCTCCCGCGTGAACTGGGACGAGCTAAAGAGCAACGAAGTCTATATCGGCATCGACTCCGGCTCCACCACCACCAAATTCGTGGTGTTAGACACTGAAGGACGGATGCTTTTCTCCGACTACAGCTCCAACAACGGCAATAGCTTCGAGGCGTTTCGCGGTGCACTCAACCGTTTCGCCAATGCCTGCCGCGAACATAACTTCGAACCGAACATCCTCAATAGCGCCGTCACTGGGTACGGTGAAAATTTGTTAAAAACCGCTTTCGGACTACATCACGGCGTGGTGGAGACAATGGCGCACTACCTGGGAGCCAAACGAGTATCGCCAGAGGTCTCCTTTATCCTCGACATTGGTGGTCAGGATATGAAGGCTATCTTCGTTGAAAACCAAGCCATTAGACGTTTGGAAATTAACGAAGCCTGCTCCTCCGGCTGTGGTTCTTTCATTGAAACCTTCGCTAAGATGTTAGGCTATACGGTCGCCGATTTCGCCCAAATCGCCTGCGAGGCAAAACATCCTTACGACCTAGGCACGCGCTGTACCGTCTTTATGAACTCCAAGGTAAAACAGGCCATGCGCGAAGGCACTTCCGCTGAGGACATCTCCGCCGGATTTGCCTACTCCGTCATCAAAAACTGCCTGTTTAAGGTGTTAAAATTACGAAAAATCGAGGAACTGGGCGACCACATTGTGGTACAAGGCGGTACTTTCAAGAACCTGGCGGTGGTACGCGCACTGGAGCTGCTTACCGGACGGGAAGTGCGCTTCGCCGACATTCCCGAACTGATGGGTGCTTACGGTTGCGCACTGTACGCCCGCGAACAAGAGGTCACCAAGGTGATGAGCCTCGACGACCTGCTCTCCATCCAGCAATTCGAAAACAAACAGCAAATATGCCCAGGATGTCCGAACCACTGCACCGTGCTGGAATACCATTTCTCCAACGGACAGACCTTCTATTCTGGCAACAACTGCGAAAAAATATACACCAACCACAGCGAAGTGCTGAAGAAAGGGTTCAACCAGCATCACCGCCGGCTGAAAATGCTATTTCGTCGCCCGATGCTGAGCGAGAGTAACGGCAAGCCGGTCATCGGCATACCGCGCGCCCTCGGCATGTTCGAACTCTATCCTTTCTGGCACACGCTTTTCCGCACCTGCGGCATCCGTACGGTACTCTCCTCCCCTTCCACCAACAAGCAGTACGAAAAGGGCATCCACACGGTGATGTCTGAGAATATCTGCTTTCCCGCCAAGCTGATGCACGGCCATGTCTTCGACCTGGCGCGGCAAGGGGTCGATCGCATCTTCTACCCGTTCATCGTCATGGAAGCGCCCGCCGACAGCCAAGCCCGCAACAGCTACAACTGCCCCATCGTGGCAGGTTACTCCGATGTGGTGCGCAATGCCATCGACACGGAGGAACGTTTCGGCATTCCCACCGACGCGCCCATCATCTCCCTTAACAACGAGGATTACCTGCGCGAAGGCTGCCGCAAGTACCTCAAATCATTGGGCATCAGCAAGTCTGTCGCCGACAAGGCCATCCAGGCGGCCATGACCGCCCAAAAAGAGTATCTCGAAGAGATGCATGTGGAAGCGATGGAGGTTGTGGCCAAAGCCAAGAAAGAAGGCCGTATGGTCGTGGTTCTGGCAGGCCGTCCCTATCACTCCGACCCGCTCATCCAGCATAAGATTTCCGACTGTATCGCCGATATGGGCATCGATGTGGTCACGGAATTCATCGCAGGTGAAAAGGATATGGCGGTCTATCGGGAACTGATGTCCGTGACCCAATGGACCTACCCGAACCGCATCTTCAAAGCTGCCCACTACGTGGCAAACTCCCCCGACAACGTCCATTTCATGATGATCACCTCCTTCGGCTGCGGCCCGGACGCTTTCATCATCGACGAAACCCACGACATCCTCGACCGAAAAGGCAAGAGTTTCACGCTGCTGAAAGTCGATGACGTCAACAACATCGGTTCGCTGCATCTGCGCGTGCGTTCCATGGTGGAGAGCCTGAAATTCAGCCATCAGCAGAAAATCAACAAACCGTTCGTCACCACCCCACCCTTTGTGGAGGCAGACCGGAGACGCACGATCCTAGCACCTTACTTTGCCGGTGGTTATTCCGAATTTATCCCGACGGTACTTAAGATGGCGGGCTACGACATGATCAACCTGCCGCTCGGCGACCGCGAATGCGTGGAACTGGGGCTGCAATACGTCAACAACGAGGTATGCTACCCCGCAACCATCGTGGTGGGAAGCCTTCTCAAAGCCCTCCGCAGCGGGCAATATCCGTTGGACCAAACCGCCGTCATCATCACCCAAACGGGTGGACAATGCCGCGCCACCAATTACATCATGCTAATCAAGAAAGCATTAGTGGCAGCAGGATTCGAACACGTGCCGGTACTATCTTTGGCGTTAGGCAAAACACTCGCCAACGAACAACCAGGATTCCAACTCGATGTCAAGAGTCTCGCACTGCCTTCCCTGTGCGCCATGCTGTACGCCGACTGTCTGTCGCGCATCTATTACGCATCGCGTCCACGCGAAAAGCAACCCGGCATCTCCAAACAACTGCATCTGAAATACATCGACCTCTGCCTGCCACTCATCGAACAACGCAACTACCGTGGCATGAAGAGACTGCTTGAACAAGCCGCCGCAGAGTTCAAAGACAACATTCTTACCGATAAAAAGCTACAACGGGTCGGCGTGGTAGGCGAAATCTACATCAAATACAACTCTTTCGGCCATCTAAACGTACTGGAGTGGCTCGCTGACCAAGGCGTGGAAGTGGTGGCACCGTCCATCTACAACTTCTTCATCAACAGTTTCGTAAACCGCCACATCAACAAAGAGAACCACATCAAGCCTGTGAACTTGCCGCTTTTCCTCACGGATGCCGTCTATAAGATCATCTACCGTTACGCCCAGACCTACGACAAGGCGTGCGAGGCGTTCCCCTACTACCGTCCATTTGCCGACATGTTCCACGAAGCCAAACTGGCCTCCCGCATCATCAATATGGCGGCCAACTTCGGCGAAGGCTGGCTCATCCCCGCAGAAATGTCCTCCCTGGCCGAAGAAGGCGTGAAGAACATCATCAGCCTGCAACCCTTCGCCTGCATCTCCAACCACATCATCTCCAAAGGCATCGAAAAGAAAATGCGCAAACTCTACCCCGATGTCAACCTCCTCTTCCTCGACTTCGACGGCGGCACCTCCGAAGCCAATGTATTCAATCGGTTGCACTTCTTGATTGGGAATAATTAGAGCTATTGGCTGTGGGCTTTTAGCTATTGGCTGTGGGTCGTGCACTGGCGAGGAGCAGATGCCTTGTAACGACTTAGACATAGACTATGGCTGTTAGCTGTTAGCCGTTGGCCTTAACTGCTAACTACTAATTACTAACTGCTAACTATTTCTGTTCTTTCCCCAACAAAAAACGGAGACCCTGCAACCAGAGTCTCCGTTTCTTATTGATAAATCACTAACATTTTATCTTAAAACGGTGATGGAACCGTTGAAAGTAATCGTTTTGGCTTTACCCTTGTATTCGAAGGAGTAGTAATAAACGCCATCCTGGAGTCCTGAAGCATCGAAAACTTGATTACCAGGATAAATGGTGCCACTCTTGGCGTAAGTGTCATAATTCTGAACATCATACACTTTCTTGCCCCAACGGTCGTAAATCTTCAGACGGTTATTGCGATAGCCATCGGGATCTTCAGGATTGATGTTCGTGTTCAGGTTCTCAATAGCGAAAACATCGTTGATACCATCGCCATTAGGTGTGATGACGTTCGGGAAGATCAAATCCTGCTCGATAACCACAGTGTGCGTAATCTCGCTGCTACAACCAGAGTTGCTCTGCACGTGCAAGGTAACGTTGAAGTCGCCCCATGAGGTGTAGGTGTGCGGCTCCTGGAAGTTCGTGGAATCGATGGTGCCATCACCGAAATCCCAGTAGAAGCTACCATTACCACCGGTCACCATAGCTTGATCTGCATAGTTGATGAAATTCACCACGCCACCGCTTTCACTGAGCATGGAAATAGCGGGATCCGCCTCAAACTCGGCGATAGGCTGCGGATTCACGGAAAGAGCATTCCACATGACCAAAGAGTCCATACAACCATCCGGGCTGGTCACCTTCACCATGATAGAATATGTACCCGGCTCTTCCAACTGGAACACAGGAGATTCTTGCGGAGAACTGTTGGTCACACGATAGTTGCCAAATTCATCGTAAGCGAGAATATACCACTCATACGAGCCTCCCGCAGGGGTAGAGTTGTTCTCAATACGAAGGTTCATCGGTGCACATCCGTTAAGCTCAGGTATGTCAAAGTCTAACACCGGCTTCTCGAACATGTCAATATGAATCGTATCAGAGCCCTCACATGACAAACCAGATTCACTGGTCGTGACAATACTTACGTAATAGTCACCTGCCGTCAACACTTCAACAGTATCGGTTTCATCACCTGTATTCCAACGATAAGTCGTAGTTTGACCATCAGCACCGCCCTGAGTATAACCGGGATCCAAAATCGTGGTTGAACCATAGCAGATATTGAAGTCAGGACCTAAATCGGGTTCTGGGTGACCCACGACTTGCATGTGGTTGATAGTATCGTAAATACAACCCAAATCATCTCGCACATAGAGCTGATAGAGAATACTACCTGCGCTGTCAGGAATGACAGTAGGACCGTCTGCACCAGGACCTTCTACCCATGCGCTATCCAACAGCACTTGGTAAGACCAGTCTTGCGGCAGTAATGCAGGATCAAGAGCAATCTCCCAACCGCACAGATAGCCGTTGTCGATAGAGAAGCCGTCCAGCACCTCAATACTCCACGTACCGTTCATAGGACAGCCAATCAGGTTGTCAAAAGAACCATCCGGGTGATACACGTTCGTCATCAAACTAGTGTTGGTAGAGTCAATTGAGCCACCGCTATTACCTGAATAGACATAGTAGTTGTTAGAGTAAACATAACCTTGGTTAGTGGCGTTGGACCAACAATAATTCCAACATTGTCCCATCGGAGTGGGCGTACAACCACCGCCTGAATCATCCACAGGAGCACCAAGATATGCACTACCATAACCCGAACCATTCCATCCCCATTCAGAAGCAGGGATTTGGCCAGAACAAGTGGAGGAACCGGAACCATATTTCTTCAAAATAGAAACATATTGCTGGTTCGGACAAGTCAGTTTAATCCAAATGTCACCAATATAGGAGTGCTCCATATTGATACGAACATAGAGAATGTCATTTGCTGATTGAATGGTGGCGGCAGGAGAGAAACTGGTAAATGTGACAGGAGAAACGTAAGAGCAGTATTGAAGTTGACCTGCCTGCTCAACGCCATTATGACATGGCTTACCATCGGGGAGGAAGATCGTGTCACTCACAGAAAGAGCGGTTAACTGCTCACTACCCACGGTATCGACCTGCAAAGCGGAGAGGAAGTCGTAACCGACTTGCAATTCCACCTCGGTACCGGCACAAACCTCTGGGAAGTCCAAAACTTTACGAATCGGGTTGGAAGACGTTCTCACACGGAAAGTATAAGGAATATATGACTGGCAACCAGCGCTATCGGAGATAGAAATGGCCACATCATAACCACGGCCTTCCGGGAACTGATAACCCATAATATAACCGCCCAAGGTATCAATGGTTTCCCAGCTCATATCCCAATGGAAAGTGCTTGTAGGATCTGATTGGTGATAGCTGTAATCATTGTCAATGTACTCACCACGAGCCACAAGAAAAATCGTATCATACGGACAAACATCCAAATAGAGGTAACCGTCGGTAGTGTCAACCAGAGGATATTTGCTACATGCTGCAGTATCCAAGGTCACGTTAATACGCTGACAAGGACGCACACAATCGGTGGTGATGGCGAAACCAGCACCTTCATCCTGTCCATCCGTCACAAAGCGGATAGTCAAACAGCCTGAGGTGTTATAAACAGTGGCTGCGTATGACAACGTCGGGGAAGTCACGGAGTCGGTGACACAATTATTCAACACCACCAACACAGGATCATTGATAGATGCACCGTCATAAATAATCAGTGAATCACTACAATCCACATCAAAAGACGCCAAGTCCATGTTCACTCGCACGGAGTGATTGGTAGGATCATTGGAACAGATGGTCACATAGTTGTCCATATTGGCACTATAGTTACCATTCAAACCTCCGTTATCATAAACGGACACCGAACAGCCCGTTACGGAAGTTTGTGTGCTGACACCCAAGGTAATCACTTGGGCCTGCAATACAGAAAGGCCAGCTAAAATGACGAAAAGGGATAATAATATCTTTTTCATAACCGCTAATTTTCTTAATATGAATACGAATTTAACTGAGCCTGAACACGTTGTTCCAGAACAGTTTTCGGTAACACTACTACGTACCAACCGTTACGACGCAATTTGAAAGCAGTGTAACGATATTCATCTTGAGGCAAATTCCACACATAAGGATCCACATATCCTTTTTGGATGATATCCTCTTCCACGTATGAAAGACCTTGGGGAAGATATTGTTCTAAAGTGCCCATTTGCAGGATGTTACCATCCCACAATTTGGAAGTCACCACTGCCGTATTAATCAAGCAATAGTTCATACGAATAAGCTCGGCAGGATTCTGAGAACGCATCTGCTCCACTTTCTCAGAAGAGAGCTTTTGGATCAAATCCTGAGAGACAACATACTTACTCATAGGCTGTTGTCTCTGCTGCGAAAAGCCAATGAGCATTACACTCATCAACAACATTGTCATTACTATTTTCTTCATAATCTTATATTTTAATACTTTTACACTTCAAATAATCTTCCCCTTCTATTTATATATGTCGCACAAACTTGCCGTTTTGTTACATTTAAAACAACATTTTTTTCATCTTTTTCAAAAAACATCCGTAAACTATTGTTTTTCAATATATTACACATATTTATTTTCAAACCAACCCTAAACCCTAAACCAACACCCTAAACTCTAAACCCTAAACTCTAAACCCTAAACCAACACCCTAATCCTCATACAACAAATACTTTCCCCTAGTCTCCAAAAAGGCATCTAAACCCTCCTGCCATGACTCTCGTATCACCTTTTCTGATTCGCCGTCAATGATTTGTTTGCGCAACAGATCTGTTCCTGCTAATTTGTCAAAAAAGTTGGAGTTGATGAAGAAATGCTCTTTGTCGGAATAATACTTATAGGCCATCATTAAATAGGCTAGATTCAATTGTGCAGGCTTGTCAAGCTGGTCTTTGGCCTCATCGCGAAGTAAATAACCTCGGCACTCCTTGTCCTTATGCGGCGGATTCTCCGAAACACCAGGAATGGCGTGCGGCGTAAACTTATAGTCACCTTCCTGCATCAATGGTGCGCCGTACATCTCGAAAGGTTGCCTTGTGCCGCGTCCCACACTGATGTTCGTACCCTCGAAGAAGCAGAGTGACGGATAGAGGAAAACAGCCTCCGCCGTCTGAAGATTCGGAGAAGGAGCGACAGGCAGCTCATAACGTGTCTGATGCGTGTAACCCTCCAAGGGCACCACGGTCAGGTCACACTGCACGCCATTGGCCAACCATTTCTCGCCATTGATCATCCGGGCATACTCCCCTATTGTCATGCCGTAAACCACCGGCACCGGGTGCATTCCCACAAACGACTTGAATTCAGGCTCTAACACAGGGCCATCTACATAGAATCCGTTGGGGTTCGGGCGGTCGAGTACGATGACTTTCACGTGATTCTCGGCTGCAGCCTCCATCACGTAATGCAACGTGGAAATGTAGGTGTAGAAACGACACCCCACATCCTGCAGGTCAAAGAGTAGCACGTCGATTCCTCGCAGTTGCTCGGCGGTCGGCTTTTTGTTTTTGCCGTACAGGGAAACGACGGGCAAACCCGTGAGGGCGTCTTTGCCCGATGCAATCGTCGCACCGGCTTCTGCCTGACCACGGAAACCGTGCTCCGGACAGAACAGCTTCATCAACTGAACATGACGGGCCAGCAGGGTATCTACCAGATGCGTTTTCCCTACCACAGAAGTCTGATTGCCGCATAATGCCACATGCGCACCCTCCAGCAAGGGAAGATACCTTTCCATGCATTCCGCACCCGTACGCAATGAGGTCTCCGTGCGCACCATTGCATCCCCCCCCGTACGCTCTGCACGCACACAGGTGGATGCGATGGTCATCAGGCATATCGCCGCAAACAACGTTCTTTTCATCATATTCTTGAAAAAGAAAGCTACCCTTGCGGATAGCTTCTTCTGTTAAGAAGAGGATTATTTCTCAACAACCATCTTCTTGGTTAATACTATATCATTATAACGCATGGTGTAGTAATAAACACCCACTGCGAGATTAGCAGTACTGAGATCCAGATAATTGACACCCATGTCAGCCTCCTGCGTGGTGGTGTAAATCACCTTACCCGCCGTCGTGGAAACCTCGAAAGTCACCTTGCCAGGCTCCGGCACTGAATACGGAATCTTCGTGCTCGTCACTGCAGGGTTAGGTTCGTTCTGACCCAGATAGACATTTCCTTCCTTCTCGAAATCATCGATACCCACATCCGTACAAGAGAGTGAACGTTTGGTGTTGTTGAAATTGTCCTTATCGTCGGGGATAGTCACAGTGGCTCTCACTTCCCAGTTATTGCTCAAATTCGTCACCACAAATTCATTGGTACTAGTGTACTGCATAGTATCGCCGGGTTCAAGGTGTTGCACCACATGTTCTGTAGTAGTGACAACGTCAAAGCCAACACCCACAGATAAAGTAACATCAAACTCTTCCACTGCGGAATAACCATTGTTATAGAATTCCACAACCGGAACCACCACACTGTTGATTGGCAGGCATCCATCGGAATGATTCTTATCCAGCGGATAGACGATGCGGCTCATAGCCATATCCGGCAAACCAACAATCAAGTTGATATCATCGATACTCGGGTCAATCTTGTTGCGTTGGCCTGTAACCGTGAAGCGAAGGCGTGCCACTTCATCTACAGGAAGCATTACAATCTGATGTTGACTCCAGAGGTCGTCGTTACCCGTCTGACCGCCATCTGCTTTCGTAAGCACACCAATGGTCTGATAATACTCACCAGAGCCAATCTCCACATTCATGGTGAACTCGGTGTTATTCGCCCCTGCAAAATACTTGTAGAAGTACAGTTCGGCAGGATAGATAGTATTGTAGTGCATATTGATACAACGGCTAGTCAATGAGGTCCACTTGTTCTGGTTGTTATTACCATTGATACCACCGACGCAAACATAGCCGCCGAAATCTTCTTGGAAGGTACCTGCATAGGTGTGGTCATGAGCAGGGCCGCCGCCAATATTGCTGTTGGGTGAAGCTGCCACCGTCTGTTTCCAAAGGTAGTTCTGATGAGAGCCAGTCACCTCCCAATCGGAAGAGAGTTGCGGGTTGTTAGGATCTGTACCTTGAGGCAAGAATGTTTCCACGAAAGGTAACTGCAGGACAGGCTCGTCAGAAACCGTACCGACACAGCTTCTGGTATTATTGGTCAAATACTGATCACCATCGTAGGACAATGAGAAACTGACATTGTAAGTACCCGGCACACTGAAGTCCACATTCGGAATGACAACGGTCATCTCACTGTTCGGAGCGAGAGATCCGTTCTCCACAACTTTCGTGTAAGTAGCGGGCACGGCACCCGTCACCGTTGCTGTAATGGTAACAGGATTGCTCATGCTCAAGGTTTGCGTCTGCGTACCATAGTTACGAATATTCACACGAATCTTGGCATTATCATCCGCACAGATCTCACCTTGAGGATGCAGAATAGCGGGAATACCCAAGTCAACATCCATAGCGGAACTCAAGAGAACAGTATAATCTTCCGTTTCTCCTTCGGTGTTGTAGAACGAACAGGGATCTGTTTGGTTGGTAGCGGCACAAATCACACGCATGCGGGTCAGACCAACTTGAGCATCGCTAGGAATGTTCACAAATGCGGAACTCACAGCATTCGAATCACCAGCAGGGATAGCACCCGTGGAGAACACCACCTCATTGTCATCAAACACACCGTTGCGGTTGTAGTCGATCCACGCACGTTTGAAGACGGTCTTCGTAGTCGTACCCGTAAATGCGTGTGTCACAGACATCGTGTATTCCTGACCGAGAATCACCTCCACAGGAGTCACGGTTGCCGTATAATCAGAGTACATACCATCGCCAGGAGCAGCTGAGTGGTTCGTATAAGGCGCACCGACTCCGTTGTTGAGTGATGCGAAGGAGACATTCGTGATGTGAGCACCTGTAGCATTAGACAACGGACGTGACGGGCAAGGATCCTCAACGCTCAAAGTGAGAGTAGTCGTATCATTGGAATGATAAGTATCGGAAGCCAAACCAGTATAAGCCTTGAAAGGTGTGGGCAAATAGACACTGGTCAAGTCGCATGAAGTGGTAAACGTCATCGTGGCAGTAGCGCCAGCGGCCAAAGAACTGCTATAGTTCTGGGTGACAGGCGTATTGTTGCCCAATTGATAGGATACCGGAATGTTAGAAGCAGCTTGAGTACCAAAGTTCTGCAAAGTAACGGTTACCGTCTCATTATTGGTGTAGTTGTTGTTTTGCGATACAGGAGCCGTGATAGCCACAACACCCACATCGTTTTGCGGTACTGTAGTGTTGATGGTAATCGGGGCTCTCGGAGATTCGCAAGTGTAGTTCACCTTGAACTTCGTGTTCACGCGATAGTTGGAGATGGAGAAGCCCGTCTGACCTGTCAGAGGAGTATTTTGTGCCTTGGTCAGCACTTTCTTGCCGTTGCTCGGCATTTGAGAGTTCATGAACTTCGGTGTGGGGCTGATACCATAGGTGGTCACGCAGCTTGCAGCACCGCAATTGTGTTCCGCATACAGGAAGAGACCCTCGCCAGCATAGTCGAAACCTCCGTTCACTGGGAATCCGACCCAACCTACTTGGTCAAGCACAAGCTCGCCATCGTACACGAGCGTTGCCGTGGAGGTCTCGTTCACCCAGTTCACCTGCGTAGTACCGGTACCAATATTCTGAGCATCGGCAGTATTCTTCAACCAGAACTTCATCGGGATAGCCACACCATTGTTATCTGCCGTGCAGACTTGCAAATAGATACTGTCGATACGACCTTCCGAGCCACCCATATCCTCCTTGTTGTAGAGAATCTTAGCGTAAGAGTGACCGTTGGTAAGCGTGAACGGAGCTGCATTCGACTGCGAGCTCACAGTCTGATCTCCGGCAATAATCGCAGCATTGAAGCCATTAGACTCGATACGTCCACTATAGTAATAGGTGGTCGGTTCGTAAATGGGTTCCGTGGTGAAGCTGTTGCCCTCTGCAAGAGCTTCTCCACCTGTTGAGTTTTCGTAGAAATAATAGTGGTTCAATACGGAAGAGCTCGGGGTTACCGTCTGCGTACCACCGTAAGGAACCGTGTAGGACAATGCTTCTGGTGCCGTCGGCAATGCCGGGAAATACATTGAACCCGTAATCGTATCGTTGAGCGTATAAACCGGCATCGTGGCATTCGCAGGAGTACTGTAAATCACATATTGATAAATACGGTTTTGGGTTGCAGAACCTAATGCTATACCGTTAGCAAAAGTAATCGTCTCTTGTGAAAGTGAAGAGAGCGGCGTGTTGATCAAATGAGTACCATTCACGTTACCAGCTCCCGTGAAACGTGCGTTCAAGTTGAACGTACCGTTCGGCACCACAGAAGAAGATGTCGTATCTTGATTAGTGACTTTCACTTGCAGGTTCGGATTCAATGAGTTAGCGCACTGATAGGAAACCGGATAGACCAACTCATCGGTGCTTATGTCATATTGAGGATGGAACACATTGACAATCACCTTAATGCGTTTCGTTACGCAGTTACTGCCCTGAGTCTTACCCGTCACCCAATACACAACAGTGTCATACAACGGATTGGTGGTGTAGTACGGCGCGGCCGTGGTAGTCGTATGTACAGGAGTTGTGGCATCTATAGCATCGTAGAATACATATTGATTAACATTGGAAGGACGATCTTGAGATTCCAAAATGGTGTAGGGTTGCGTATATGCTCCCGTATAGACAATGCTGTCCGGGAAGTAAGCAGTCTTCGTAGAGTTTATGGTACCGGAAATAGTGTCATTACCGGTATAGACAACGGCTTCATTATTCAACGTGGTGTAAATGACATAGTTGATCGTTCTGTTTGCAGTAGGAGCACTGAAATCATACGTATTCGTGAATTCCACAACCTTCACTTCTTCAGGGCCAAAAGGTTCTGTAATAGTATGCGTCACGTGCGTGTTATTGTTATACACAGCGTGAACCACTACCTTGTTGGCCGGAATCGGCGTATTCAACATGTTCTTGATCTGAACTTGGATGTGTTCGTCATAGAGAGCACAACCTGATTCAGGATAGAGCAGTTCCTGAGTCTCCACATCGTAGTCCGGAATGTCAGGAACATGAATATGAATCGGCACCTTCTGGCTACCGCATTCAAGATTGGCAACAGAGAAACGGACATTCGGCTTGCGAGCAACATTCGTATAAGCACCCAACATCTGTGCCACCGTGTTCGCTGCTTTTTTCTGACACTGCGTAGAATTGGTTGCCGTCAAGTAGAATGAAGGATAACTTGCAGCTCCTGAAACGTTTACACCACAGTTGTTACACTGTGAACCCGTACCCGTGCAATAGTCTGCACAATTGGTTTCCATGTATATCGCCAAATTGCCGCTGTTAAACTCAAACGGAGTCAACATATCGAAATTGAACCAACCTGTATGATCAAAATAGACACGGTCATCCAAAATCAGCGTAGCACCAATCAATTCGGCATCCCAGTCCACACTGGTGGAGGTGTAGAAGTTGTCATCCACACATTTCATGTAAATCTTCATCGGGATACCGGCGGAAGCACTGGCGTTAGAAGCCGTCTTGACACTGATGGCAAAAGAGGTCAACGTACCGTGTGAGCCAATCTCTTGCTCCGTATAGAGCATACGACCTCTAGAATAACCATTGGTGAAGGTGAGCGGATCCGTACCGGAAGCGGTACCATTTCCGACCGTTGCTTCTACCAAAGTACCAGGAGTAGCAGTAGCATAATAGGTCGTGTCAAAATAGATAATCGGAGTAGTATATGTATCACTGTAACCCAAGAGATTCCAATTCTCATAACCAGAATTGGTGTACCAACCGATCACACCCTGTGGAATGGATGACGGCAGTTGCGCCGTGAGGGTGGTCGTGGTATGGTAGTTCACAATTACCGTGTCCGTAACCGTAGGGACATTCGACTTGCCGCGAGAAACCACCGTCACACCCAACGTGTCGTTAAAGGTCAAACGGTCTTGCTCCAACTTGGTCGCCCAAACACGAATCACATAGTTATCGTCAACGTCAATCTGATTGTTCGTGAAGTCATAATTGCTATTGAAGACGAAAGTGGTCGTCTCGTGACGGTGCAACGTGTCGGTGAACGCCTCAGTCACCTCAGCACCGCCGTTGATGGTATAATGCAACTGGAACGGAGGAACGATGTCGGTGGTACCATTGTTGGTAATCAACACATTCAGATGCTCATGACCGAGATCGCAGCTGGTTACCGGGTGAGTGAGGTTCAATAATGCCAAATCATGGACGAAAGGATAATCCACCACAGCACCAATCATGAAACGTCCCGTCTGCTGCGGCACATACTGACCATTGGTCAGATAATAGAAAGTGCTGTCACGCAACGGTGTCTCCACCTGAGCGCAGAGGTAATTACCGTGTGCCAACATCTCCAAACCAACATAGAACTCACCAGAGGTAGCGGTAAGAGCGAAGTTTTGAATCGGAATAGTATTCCATTGATTCTGTTGCAGCGTATTGAAAGCAATCACTTCGGAAGTAGCCAACACATTGCCGGAAGCATCCGCCACGAATGCGCGGAAACCATTGTCAGGATCAGCAATGTAGGTCTGATCGTAATAGTACTTCACTGCCGTCACTGCCAGATCTTCGTTGATTTTGTAACGCACGCAAGGACGGATGACCTCGTTATAATCAGCTAACAGTAAGATATCTGAAGTCGTGTCGGCATAGTTGGCCACATTGTGGGTGGTCACCATGCGCCAATGCATCGTATTATTAATATTGTGCTGATCATTAGCGGCGCGCACTTCCACATCCTTCACCTCTTCCACATTGTAGAGATGGTCCGGGAAGGTGATCAACGCTTCACCATGATAAGGCAAGGTAGGCACAATCAAAGTATCCATCCATTGCTCATTGGCACCCGTCACCGTCAAATAAACGGGGATGTTGTTCTGGGCTTGAGCACCCTCATTCTTCACCACAGCACTCACAACGCCGCGCATACCATATTGAGCAGGAGTCTCACCCGCAGCATAAATTGTGGAAACCGCAATATCATTATCATACAAATTTCTCACACGAATACGGTCGATGTTGATGTTGTTACCGCCTTGCGCCGCAGCATCAAATGCGATATAGACACAACCAGCAGAGACATAGTTGGAAAGATCGAACGTATAAAGCTGCCATTCAGGCGTGGTAGCCGTTTGTTTGTAACGTTTAATTAACGCGGTGGTCTGACCTTGAGGAATCAAGTTGGAATAGGTGGTACCATTATCGGTAGAGACCTTCACGGTAACACCTTCGTTCGGTTTGTTGGAAGTATTATCGTGGGCGAACCAGATTTCCAAGATCGGGTTGATGGCGTTGTTGAGGGTCACCACCGGCATAATAGCACGAGAAACCGTGGTAGTACTGAAGTTCTTGGAGTTGAAGAAAAGGCGACCCGTACCATACACCGGAGTGATGGTCGGCTGCGTGCCCGTACCGTTTTGAACAGTCCAGTTACCTGCACCGGAAATTTGCTCAATCGCCCAGGTCTGTTGCGTGCTTCCGTTGAAATCTTCGGTATAGTCAGGAACGATGGCCTCCAAAATGAAGGTACGAACCAATGTGTCATTCGCATGGTTGTTATCCCCATTTGTCGTAATGGTAATCTGGAAATCAACCGCTTGGTTGACAGGAACGACCACATTCTGCGCTACAACGACATTGTTTTTGTTCAAAGCGGTCACCGTGCCCGTGGTCACATTCACGTTCTGATTCAAGTTCAATGCCGTGGATTTGATATTGACCACTGCGGAATGTTGAGCAAAATTCAATGTTTGAGAACCCTTGTTCGTAATTTCCACCGTGATGTTGTACGTATTTTGAGGACATTCACCCAATGACGGGCTCACCAATGCCGTCAAAGCAGCGTCAACGGCAGGAATCTGATCTGCATACGCACCCATGTAGGTAACCTCACTACGGTTTTGATCACGAATATCCTTCTGTACGTTGGTGTTACGCCAGCACTCCAAACCCGTAAAGGAAGTGGGCAGTAAGCTTTCTGACGTATTGGCAATCAGAGGTAACATCGAAATGTTGTGCGACATGTTCGTATCCGCTGCCTCGAACTCACTGATTGTGTTTCTGGCGACCGTCTTATAGGCCACTACTCCAGAGTTAGAATACAAATCATTATAACTACCTGTTGTTCTTGATGTTCCGTTCAAATAAAGCGGATATCCCGTATTATCTGAACAAACCACTTGGTTCAATAATAAATTATTGTATATATATGTATTGTTGTTATTGCTAATATACAACGCAGCTGAATTGCTGTACGGAGCGTCAGACTTAGCCAACAAGCTGTTGTTAATCAACTGGAGGTTGTTACTGCTATTGATTTGCATAGCATAGCTGTTGGCAGCAGTCACAGGGTAAAGTATCACTTCATTGTTATACAAATAACCCGTAACCGTATTCGAAGAAGAACTGTTGGTCACATAGATACCCACATTACCGTAACCGGTTTTGACATGGTTGTTGCGAACATAGAAATTCGACAAGGTGGCATTGCCCAAATAGATAGCATATTCCAAACGGCTCACAGAATCCACGGTATTACCATTGATATCAGCACCTACCACATAGTTGGAATAGATACCGCTGAAGACTTGCGGGTTCACAGAAGAGACCTGTTTGATGTGGTTATTGGTAATAGCGCCATTGGTGTAATTGGTATAAATACCTCTATAACAAGAAGTAATATTACAACCTTCAATGACAACGTAATTCTTTTTGCTGTTAGAACCCACATAATGGATACCGAAATTACCGCCTGTAATCGTACAGTTACGAATCGTCACGCTGTCAGGGATTTGCGTAGCTGCAGTCGTACGGCTGATGCCGCAGCTGGTCGTCGCGGTAGTATGGGTATTGTGCGCCGTGATATGACATCCGTCGAACAAGATGTTGGTACTTCCGTTACCGCGAAGGACCACGCCTCTGGATGCCGTAGCATTGTCGTTCGCCTGAAGGGTTAAGTTCTTGAATATGTAATTGTTCACATGCACAAGCGTCACAGCGCCGAAAACATTGGCACCCGCATCCGTCCTGTTGTTCGTGACAATCACCGAGTTCACATCGTCACCTTGGAAAGTGATGGTGTTCACCGAGGATTGCCCAACATATAAGGAGTCAAACACGAGGCCCGAATACGTGCCGGGACGGAGGTGGAAGACCACCGGGCCTCCCAATCCACAGTAATTCAACGATTGTTTAACGGCGTTGATGTCAACAAAATCCGGATTAGTACCGCCCACAGTATAGTGCCCGCTCATCAAGCTGTCGCAAGAATAGGGTGTTACCGAGATGGTGTCATTATTATGAAAACCATCGACTTGACCATTACGGGTAACAACATAAACCGTCACTTCGTTGAAACCGTGGTGCGGCAGGAATGTTCCTAACGACAAGGATGAGGGAACGTCGAAACAGATATCACCAGTCCAAGTACGAGTCTGTTCATGGAAAAGCACACCCGCTTCGTCCCGCACCTCAATCTTGAAAGTACCAGAGGTCATGGAATTCGTCGTGGGAGAATGTGCGGCATCGCTTCGGTTGGTGAAATAGACAATGATTTCTTGCGGCTCACCCGTAAACAGGCAGTGCGGCAACTGACCGCTGTTCAAGCTGTCAATACGGATATCGTTTTGATGAATACTGGGATAGTTGTGGTGCGCCACCAAAAAGGTATCGAAACGGGTGGAACTACCATGCGTATCCTCCATATAAATGTGATAATGAATCGTATCTTGGTAACAAACGATAGGAAGCTCCCACTGAGCTTGGATAGTGTGTCCATTGGCATTCAACACATTACTGGTGAATGCACCCGCGTTGGGCACAGTAACCGTCGGACCGCTGTTAATCTCGTATGTGAAAGAGACCGTGTTTTCTGCAATAGTATCATTATCAAACAGTTTCGCTTTGATATTGAAAGGTCCCACCTGATTGACGAAAGAAGCGTTAGTGTTATAATAGAAAGGTGCTTGCATGGTAATCGCAGGTTTTATCAACTCACAGTTGGACAACCTGACTACCAAATTATCAACATACCAACCTGCACAGACTTCGGTTCCGGATGTAGAAGGAGAAACCTTATTCAGACGAAATTCGAGTCTGAAGTGCGTCGGGTTGGAACCCTCATTTAAAATAACGGAGGAAATATCAATCATCTCATGGTGCCACCAGTTGTTATTCGGCTGGGCAGAAGGGTTGTTTGAGTTCCAGTTGGAATAGGTAGCATCCGAGAATTTACCGCCCATGATGGCCGACGAGCTACCTTTGGCATCACCATAATAGTTCGCGCTATTACTGTTAAAGTTCAGCACCTTCCAGGTACCCCAGTTGTAGTTACCATCCTCATCTACTCCTTGAGCCACTTGGTAATAAATGGTGGCATTATCCAACGCATTGACCTTACAGATGTGGTCAAAATCGAAGTAGATGTAATTCACAGTGAATCCTGCGCCATTCAACGGGATAGCCTGAGTATAACCGTTTGAAGGGCCCGAAGTGGAATAAACGGGGCTGTGGTAGGAATTCGGAGCCGACTTGGACAACGGCAGAAAACTCCATTCATCAGGATAGGTAATTCCCGGACCCACAACACGCCAGTCTCCTGCGGGCCTAAATGTGGTCGAAGTGTTCGTTGAGACAGTACTACCGTCAAATTTTTCGGTATAAACGTGCAGTGTATCCATGTGTTGAGCCCACAGGATAACAGGTGCCAAAGCTACTGCCAAAAGGAATAATAATTTTTTCATATCGGTATTCTTTTTTTCTTATCTATCTTATTTATTATCAAAAAATTAAGTATCACACACTCCCTTTCAGAGATAGTGTTTTCCTATTTGAAAATGGCATATTCATCTCCCTTCAAAGCCTGCCTTACACCAATATACAAATAAGGTGGCAAAGATAATAAAAAAGTTAAATGATTGACGAAAAAAAAATCAACAATTTTAACCGCGTATCAACCGCGCAAGATTTGCTCGCATTCGGCGATGGTCATGGCACTCATCAACTGGATGCGGCGCGGCTTAAAATGCGGCACAGCGCGGAAATATCCGGCGTATTGGGTACGCATCTCCAGTACGGCGACACGCTCGCCCTTTGTCTTCTCATTTTCACGAAGATGCTGCAACACAAGTTCCACTCGTTCCTCGTATGTCGGCTCATGAAGAGGTTTTCCAGCCCGTAAATCCTTGATTTGTTGAAATATCCATGGATTTCCGATGGCAGCGCGACCAATCATCACCGCATCCACACCATAGCGTTTCTGGAAGGCGACCGCACGCTCGGCCGTGTTGATGTCTCCGTTCCCGATCACCGGGATGGTCATGCGCGGATTGTTCTTCACCTCGCCGATAAGCGTCCAGTCGGCTTCGCCGCCGTACTGCTGCGCCCGCGTGCGCCCGTGAATCGCAATGGCTTGGATACCCACATCCTGCAACCGCTCTGCCACCTCCACGATGGGCTTGCTCGCACTCTCCCACCCCAGCCGCGTCTTCACGGTCACGGGCAAATCCACAGACTTGACAACCGCGGCGGTCAGCGCAACCATCTTCGGAATGTCCTGCAATATGGCCGATCCCGCCCCTTTGCTGACAATTTTCTTAACCGGACAACCCCAATTGATGTCGATGAAATCAGGGTGGCACTCTGCCGCAAATTGCGCCGCCGACACCAGAGCCGCCTCGGTACTTCCGAAAATCTGCACACCGTAAGGACGCTCCTCCTCCGTGAAATCCATTTTGCGAATGCTCTTCTCCACCGCACGGGATAGCGCATCCGACGAGACAAACTCCGAAATCAACACATCTGCACCATATTTCTTGCAAATACGCCGGAACGCCCCGTCCGTCACCCCCTCCATCGGAGCCAAATAGACAGGGAACTCAAAAGGTTTTAAAAGTTCTTTTATTGTCAACATTTTTGGGCGGCAAAGATAATTTTTTTTATTTTTGCCGATTGG
This sequence comes from uncultured Bacteroidales bacterium, assembly GCA_946413585.1. Classification (GTDB taxonomy): domain Bacteria; phylum Bacteroidota; class Bacteroidia; order Bacteroidales; family WCHB1-69; genus F23-D06. The sequence continues at coordinate 4,961 of CAMKLG010000009.1, read as the reverse complement.
AAAAATATCAAATCAAAAAAATATTGTTCATTATGAAAAAAATTGCAACATTTCTAACATTTGTATGTGTAGTGTGTTCACTTTCAGCACAAAAAGCGAACGAAACTGTCACCATGTTTGGCAAAGACCAACTCCACGGTTTCACCATAAACATTGAAAACACACCAACGAACATCATTGACGATGCCATCGCTTACAAATTCGAAAGCCAATACGGCTTGAAAGGTTCCAAGAAGAAAGGTTTTCACGTCTATGAAAACCAAAAATGCATTGCCTTCGGCGAAGCTCGTTATGACATCTATTACACTACCACCGAGGTAGGCAAGAAAAACAACAAAAGCACGCAAGTGACACTCGTGGTTTCCACCGGTAACATGAACTGTATCTCTTTCTCCAACGACCCTCGCACTTCTCGCAACATCGTAACGTTCCTGGAAGGACTGCCCAACGATGTGGAGGCCTATAAAATCAAACTCCGCATTGAGGAGCTGAAAAACAATCTGGCAAGCCTAGAAAAAGAACGTCAAGGATTGGAAAAAGACAAACAGAAATTGACTGAAAAAATTGAGAACACCAATGGGGAAATCTCAAGGCTGTCCAATGAAATCGAGAAAAAGACCAGCGATTTGGAGACCTTGAAGGAGAATTACAACCAAACCCATGAAGAGGCATTATCGGCAGAGATTGCAGCTGCGGAGAAAGAGAAGCTGAATCTTATGAAATCCCATACCAACATGCAGAAATCGCTGCTGAAATTGAACAACGATCTCGCCAAGGTCACCTCTAAATTGGAGGCAAATGCCAGAACCACCGAAGAGAAGAAAGCCGAACTGGAAAAATTGCAAAATTAAGAGCACTATGGCAACTATCATCGACGGCAAAATGATTTCCGACACCATCAAGACGGAAATCGCTATGCAGGTTAAAGAATTGTTAGACAAAGGTTTGCGTGCGCCACATCTCGCAGTGGTTATCGCAGGTGACGACGGCGCAGCTCTTAGCTACGTCGCCAGCATCGAAAAGCAGTGCAAAGGCGTGGGTTTCATCTCCTCCGTCTATCATCTCTCTGCCAACACCACCGAAGAGGAATTCCTCGCCACCATCGACTTCCTCAACCAAGACGATGAAATTGACGGCTACATCATCCAGATGCCGCTGCCAAAACAGATTTCCATCGACAAAGTGACGGCACACGTGAGTCCACAAAAGGACATGGACTGCTTCCATCCTGAGAACATGGGCAACCTCCTGTTGGGCAAAGAGTGCTATCTTCCAGCCACTCCGCATGGGGTCATTGAGCTGATTCAACGCAGCAATATCGAAACGAAAGGCAAAAACTGCGTCATCGTAGGTCGTAGCAACATCGTCGGTAAACCGTTGGCAATGTTAATGTTACAAAAGAGTATCAACGCCACGGTCACCGTTTGCCATAGCCATACCAAAGATCTGAAGAAGGTATGTAAAAACGCTGACATCCTCATCGTGGCCATCGGACAACCCGAGATGATCACCGCCGACTATGTGAAGGAGGGCGCTACCGTCATCGACGTGGGCATCCACCGCCTCAACGCGCCTGAGTTGCCCAAAGGCTATCGTCTTTGCGGCGACGTGCTCTTCGACGAGGTCTCCAAAAAATGCGATGCCATCACGCCCACACCCGGCGGCACAGGCTCCATGACCACCGCCTGCCTCCTGCAAAACACCCTAACAGCACGTATGAAAAAGATGTGATGTTCTATCCTCTATTGAACTTTGACTTTGACCCTCAACCCTCAACCCTCAACCTTCAACCCTCAACTCTCAACCCTCAACTCTCAACCCTCAACTCTCAACCCTCAACCCTCTCAACTACTCACTGTCTGCCTCCCGCACAAATGAACAAAATCACAATTCCGACACACCTTCTCGTCGTCGGTTTGTGTGAACGGAGTGCTGTCGTCAAAGATTTGGCAGAATAAGAGATTCAGTTCTTCCTTGAGTAAAGTTTTATAAGTCAGTATGTTATAATCATTCAAGATACTACCCGGCAGCATATATGCCGGGTTTTTCTTATTCACCTCGCGCGTACTAATGATACCCGCCCGGATATTCGGTGTTTGCCCATTCGTCAGATGATCGTACATCAGAGCATACATCACCAATTGGAACAGCTTGTCGTGGTTGACATCAGTGAAAATGGTTTTAATGGCAGCACGTTGCACCTCTTCGTCATTTTCAGTGCCACTTTTCACCTTGATTTTCAGCTTTCCTTCTTCCACCTTGCCGGTCTTGTAGTCCAAAATCTGCACTTCCGCACCGTTTTTCTGCACGCGATCCAAACTGCCCACCATACGAACGGGGAAGGAAGACCGGCCGTCTATCGGAATCACCAAATAATCCCGAATATCTACTGGCATTTCGTTGGCGAGCACCTTCCAAGGAAGCGTAATCAGCTCTGTCTTTGCTATTTCCAAATACTGACAAACCGTCTCATCGATCATTTTTCGATTGATGCGCCAAGCTCCTTGATTTAACGCTTCGTCGGTCAGCGACTCGCGCCCCTGAAGCTTACGTATTTCTTGACAAACCAACTCGTCACAATGATCTATAAACTGCTGTAAAATAGCACTATACCGACTTGCATCTGGTTCTTTCGCAATGACATCGAACGCCAATTTATAGACTCCGTGAATGACAGTGCCTAACTCATACGCTTCCAGATTGTCGGTCAAGGCCTGCGGTTCACGAATCTTGATCAAATGTTGAAAATAGAACTGCAACGGACAACGGATGTACGATTGCAACGAAGAGGCGGAAAAAGCATATTGATGGAGTTTTTGCATAATTTCAGCCGTTTTGGGCATAGAAACAGGTCCTCGAACTGGCAAAACGAGATCAAAATCCAACTTTTCATGCTCAATTTGAATCGTTTTCTCCAACGACTGCGCTTTCACCTCATACTCCAACTGAGAAATGAACCGACTCTTTTCCGCCAGAGTGGCATCTGAAGCACTGTTATAGATAAGCGTCACATCCTCAGCGCGTTGCAAAAGTCGGAAAAAGTGATAGGCATAAACTTGATCCTGGTAAAGGTAATTGGGCAACGCCTCCTCACCATCAAATTTGTACTTGAAATCGAACGGGAGCAACGAATCATAGGTGATGCCTTTGGGCAGAAGCCCCTCGTTCACCGAAATCATGATGATGTTCTTGAAGTCCATCATACGTGTTTCCAAAAGTCCCATCACCTGCAATCCCTTATCCGGGTCGCCTGGCATCGCGATGGAAATTTCCCCGAGTGCCTTCGTGACGGAGTACTTTGCAAAGGCGAAATCCACCACTTCTTCCGCCGCAAAACAAGCTTCAAAAAGAGATTGTGTATCAGTAAGTTTCTTATCTACTTCCTGCCACAACTGCTGATAAATCTTCACTTCTGTCAAACAGGCCGCGCACTGGCAAAAATGTCTTAACACTCTTGGAAAGTAACGACCGATTTCTGTCTTCCTGCAATTATCAAAGTACTCTTTTTGAGGAAGTTGCGAATAACGCATCACCGTTGTGAAAAACGCCGGGGAGGGGTTTTCGGCACGAAGCAGCTCGTGGTTTGAGAGACGCTGCACCTGCTCACCACTGAAGGACAACTCTGCCGCATCATCAGCTGTAAGGGAAAACGCAGACTCATAGACCGCGATCACCTGCAACAACAGCGACCATACGGGCGTTGCATTGAAAGGGAAACCCATCGTGGCGTTAACCCTCACCCTATCAGGACGATAGGCTGTCAAAAACGGGAACAGCAGATTCTCATCACATAATACCACGGCCGTATCCGACATATCTACAATCGATTCTTTATCTGCCAGTTGCGCTGTTTTTTCCTTTTGAATACGTTCCACCTCGCGAATCGCACAGTAAATCTGCCGCATATTCTTGGAAGTGGAAATAATCTTCACATTTTTGGGTATCGATGCGAAATTGTCATCGTAAAAGGTCAATTCTTTAGGGTCGATATTCAGTTGTTTGCAGTCACGCTGGATAAAAAAGGCAGGCTCCCTTTGCAATTGGGTTCCTTTCGTGCGCTCATCCAACTGGCAATAGAAAGGATCCACATCGAAATAGACTTCCGTCTGGAAATGTTCCTGAAAATAGCGGATAATGCGGAGCTCAGCAGGCGAGAGAGCATAGAATCCAGCGAAAATCAACCTCTTGAAGGGCACTTTCTGTGCATAAGCGGCAATATTCTCGACACAGTCGCGATAAATCATGCCTTCGTATGCCTCTCCATTTTGTTGCAACAAAGTCTTCAAATGACCGAAAATATCGGCAAGTAATTCGTTGAATATCAGCTTCTCACGATCTGTTTCGGAGAGCTCGTCTTTGCCAAAGGGTATCTCAAACTGAGCCGCCTTGGCCGACTCACGCAGAATGGCTGGCACATTTTGCAGCTGCATATCCATGTCACTGATATCTTTCAGGAAGGCTGTGCCCCAAGAGAGCAGCTGATGTAACTCGAAACGAGAACCCGGATAGCCGCGCGTCACGGTGCGTAAACGAAGTAACTGGGTGACAGGGTCAATAACCTTGAGGGGTGAGAGCCACCCCACAAACTCTTCCATAGGGAAAATCTGCGGCGCGAACATCGGCTTCCGCCCGTTCCGTTCAGAAAGACCCTGCAACAAATACCGTTGCGCACGCCTATTCGGCAAAATCACCGCCACATCATGCAACGGAACGCTTCCATCGCCCAAAATTTTCCCAATAATCTTCGAAAGAAATCCTGACATTCTTGTTTTTCTGTTGGTGAGCTTCGTTGTTGGTTACTATGTGTTAGTTATTTCATGTTAGTTAGCCTTCGGCTGTTGGTTGGTTACATTGTTGGTTGCTGTGCTGTTGGCACCTCCATCCTTAACCGTGTAACCGTATAACCCTAAACCCTAAACTCTAAACCCTAAACTCTAAACCCTAAACTCTAAACCCTAAAC
>CAMKLG010000008.1 GCA_946413585.1 uncultured Bacteroidales bacterium | reverse complement strand
CCTTGTCGCCATTGTTGAAATCGTTGCAAAGCATCTGCAGTCCGCTGTTCGTCCCGGACACATAGATGCCATTGCTCATTTTGTCGAAAATATTGTGGTAAATGGTGTTGGCTGACGTGCCGCTGTTTTGGACTTTGACACCCGTATATTTGTTATACGATAGGCTTGACCTATAGAAATGATTTTCTTCAATCGTGTAGCCGCTACAGCTATTGTTCAAGTAAATTCCATAGCAATCGGAAGCAGAAATTGGGGTGCTCTGCATGTCGAAGTAACAGCGTGTCACGGTGACGTAGTTGGAATTGTTGATTTTGATACCTGTGACGTTGTTGCTGAAAAGTGCGTGGTTGATGTACACAATATAAGGAGCTCCGGCTGTGTTCACCTCCACGGCGGTGCTGAAGCCTGAAAACTCGTTGTACGTGGAATTTATGTCAGGGCATTCGCATCCTTCAGGGATGGACATCTCAGAATTGCAATAAGTGTCAAGCGTTAAGCCTGCTTCAAGTATGTAAATGGCATGCCTGCGATCGTTTTGTTCGTTTGTGGAATTGGAGAAGGAGCATCCTTTGATTTTGATGTTCCACACCTCACAAAGAACAATATGGTCTCGGAAACTGCAGTTGTTGGCGGCGAACAGATTGTTGTTGTCCACTTCAAACGAGCAGTTATAGAAATGGCTGACATTACTTGTAGGCGAGTCGTTTGGGAGCCTGTTCGTATAGGAGTTCATTTCCACAGCGCATCGGTTGTTGACGAAGTGTGTGCTGTCGGCCTTGATGATGCCGCCCGTGGTGGCGAAAGTGGCGTCCTCGTGTAGTCCCGTTCGGATAGCGCAGTACGCGTTCTCAATGGTGGCCCCATTGCGCAGCTCTACCGTGCCTTGATATTGTGGCAGTTGCCGTTTGGTGCGGTCCCCCACCACTTCAATGCCCTGCCACATCTCGTTGGAACAGGCGGAGGTCAGCGTGCCGCCGTCCACGATGAGTTTTCCGCCGGGGCGGACGATGAGGCGGGCATTTTCGGTGCAATGGATAGTATTGGTGATGGTGAGGACGGCACCCGAATCAATGGTGCATTCATAACCCAATAATTGTTCTTCTGTCCATGTTATACTAGAGGTAATGGATGAATCTGAATTAACAGCAAGAAAAGTTGATGGCCCTATGACATCAATATTATTAAGGTATAAAGTTTTAATGATAATATTGTTATATTTAATGTGTAGTTTTACCCAGTTGAAATATGACTGGCATAGAGGTCTTATAATGACAGTACATGTTCCTTGACCAGATTTGATTTGTAAATAGTTACTAGTCTCCCATTCTAGTGAACAACCATAAGGTACAATACCTGATAAGTCATAGATATAATCATTGCATAATGTGAGGAAAGTTGGTCCAATAATATAATTGTCTGGACCGCAGAGTAAAGCTGCTTTTACAGATTCATAGGCATCAACAAGACCATATCCTACATTAGGGTTCCATGTCCCATTTGGGTGATTATTGTAGCTTGAATAATAGTATGGGTTACAGTCGTGTATTTTACTAGCTGATGATTCAATAATGTTTTTAACTTGTACAGAGCTTAAATTTTGATTGACTGTTAACATTAATGCTGCTACTCCTGCTACATGTGGAGCTGCAGCTGATGTTCCTACAAAACACGGGTTATAGTTATAATCTTTGAATCCTAAAATACCTTCTCTGTCAAGAGTATAAATAGTGTCACCAGGAGCTACAACCGATAAATTTCCTCCATAGTTAGAAAAATCACTTTTATAACCTCTTCTATTGATGGATCCTACAGAAATAACTCCTATGATTGATGCTGGGAAATCTATACTTTTATTCCCTGAAGCGGCAACCACAACGCATCCTTTACCATCTCTTCCATTTAACAACGCATCAGAAATAGCATGACGAATCAAATCATTCGATGTATGTTTCCAAGAACAGCTCAAGATGTCTGCATGATACGTTTTATAAGCTTTCGTGATACCATTAGCAATATTCCTTGCACTAAATGTCAATACGTGATTCAGAAAGTCGTGTTTAAATATTCTTATTGGTATTATTATTGTATTTGGGAAAATACCAGCTATCTGTTTGTCGTTGTGACTGGCAGCGATAATACCGGCACAACATTCTCCGTGTTTGCCTGTTTGTACAGGATAGCCCGTTCCATTACCGTTAACTGTATATCCTGGAATAACACGACTGTTTCCATTTTGATCACGCATGTCTTCATGTGGTTCCACACCATCATCTATGATAGCTACACGTATAGTATTAACGACTAATCCGGCTTCAAATCCAAGCATTTCCCATGCGTGTTCAACATTAATATCATAGCCATTAACAGAATCATTTTGAAAATAGTTGTTTTTCAAGTTCCATTGATATTTATACAAAGGATCATTTGTCAAAGGTTCCGTTTCAGCATAAAAGTCAGGAGTGGCAAACATCACAAAAGAGGAATCATAAACAGTGTTAGCAATTTGAAGCAATGTAACTTCGGAAGAAGAGGATATTCTATATAAACCACTACCTTCATACTGTACATTAATGTCATGAAAATTCAACAAAAATGCAGTTAATCTATTGTCATATATAAGACTGTCTATTAACTGAATGTATATTTCGTTTCTTAACCAGAGGTGAGTGTTGTCTAAAAGCTTAGAATATGACATAAAACTAATGTCAGTATGCGAAACGGAAATAAGATTTTTCAATGATACTAGAGAAAAATCAGATAGGTTTCTACTTATAACAATAATATTATCATCTTCTGAATCAGATATAACTATGTCGGAAGAATCAGAAAAGATATTTGAAAGATTATCTACAATCTGATCATAATGTTCCGATTGTTGAACTATGATATTGATACTTGTAGAATCAGTTATCCAATAATGACGCATGCCATCCGCATAATAAAAGTATTGCAAAGAATCATTCTGTGCCATACTAAAATTAAAATAGCACGATATTACAGCTAAGGCACATATAATTTTTTTCATCATAATTGCTATTTTATGTCTTTGATACAGCCTATTTTATAAATATAAGAAATGCAAGGATGATAAGAACCACAGATGTTTTTGGGAATCAACTTGACTGCTACTTGGTAATGTCCTGGTTTAACATAATCTTTTGGTATTTTCCCATAAATTTCCAAGCACAAATCATCTTCTTCATAAAAGTTCTGCTGAGTTGGATGAAATTTTGCCTTAATAGTGTATTCTCCACTTAATTTATATGGTTTCTCCAACACTTCTAACACACCGACTTGGTCACTTTCACACGATTGCTCCCTATTACAAGATGATAGCCCTAACAATGCTACCAATACCATTACAACAAATGGTAAAAGAATCTTTGTCTTTTTCATATTCTCGTTGTTTTTGTTAATGTCCTGATTTCCGTTTGCAAACATACACTTTTTTTGTTTCTGCCGCCGTCCGGTAGAGACGTTGCGCGCAACGTCTCTACACCCGCGACGACGAATAAGAAATAAGATTTTAAGGTTATTAATATGGTTAATATAACGGCTTATTCGTGAAACTCAGTCCCGTAAATGTGAACTGCAACGTGGTACTGTCGCGATAGATCAGCTGTGCAGGGATATTGAGATAACTATAGACTCCTGGGTCTGTTTCCAAAGCGAAAGAACGTGATGGCATGTTGAGGATGTCCAAACTGGTGAAACCAAAGGTGTCCAAAGTAGTGGCATACAGAGAGGTTCCCGTACTGGTCAGCGACACGCAGGAAGATTTCTTGCACGCATCACCCACTCCCTAACAATCAACATGAGTCAACACTCCTCCTATACACAAACATCCTGGACAATTGGACCCATCGTGCCCCATAAAGCAGAATAACACATATTGATTCCCTGTTTTAGCGTTAGTCTCCACTGGAACCATACGTCCATTTTGCCGTTTGTGAAGAGATTCCTTTCGGCAAGATTGCGCCGTAACCAGCAACAAAAGTGCTGAAATAATGACCTGCAATTTTAAATAATACTTTTTCATAATGATTAATGTTTGGAATTTAAACACACAAAACTATACTTTTTTTTTGAAATCAAATTATGTCAATGCCGTATTTTGACGTGTTTATGACAAAAAAATGATGATTGATGGAAGTGACATAATAAAACTTCCGAATGACACAATAAATCTAAGCTTCCACCCTGTAGATCGTATGTATATTTTGTGTATTTTTGCCAATGACTTCAGGTTGTTTTTAAAGACAGTATTGTTAACAAATTTATTATTATTAGAAAATTGATATGTCAGATAAAATGCGCATCATTTTAAAGTCAATCGCTTGGATGTCTTTCAGTACCGTGATATTGGTTGTTTTCAATTCTTATTCAGTACTTAGACCGATCACGTACGAGGCTCAATATAAAGAATTGGTGGCGGGATGCATCCTCCTCCTTCTTTGTTCTTTGAATTATTTTATACTATATCCTTACCTTTTTGAGCGACGACGGTACCTCTTCTATGTGCTTGCAACATTTTTTAGCATCGTATTAGCTACTTTTTTGGAAGTGGTTCTTGTTTATCCCCAAATCTGCGATTTTATCGTTAGAATAAACTACGTTTTTCCACAAAAGTATTTTACCGTCATGACTGTTTTGATTTTTTTGCGGGATGCCTGTTTCGTTGTTTTCTTTTTTTTGTTCAATCTGCTTGAATCCGCCTATAAAGAAAACAAGGATGTTATTGTATTGTTGCAAAACACTAACGAGCTCATGGTGGTTAGAACCGAGGATAAGGAAAATGCGTTGGTCACGGTTCGTTTGGCCGATATTGCTTATTGTCAGCAAAATGAAAATTACGCCTATCTCTACTTGGCAGATGGCACGAAAGTGTATCGCAACTGTTCTTTGAAAAGCTTGTATGAACAGCTTACCCCTTCAAGGGTGGTTCGCATTTCCAGAAAAGTAATTGTTTTCTATCGCCATATCGTATCATACGATAATTGTTCCGTATATGTGAATGTTTCAAACAATGACACCCCTATAGGGCTTGAAATAACAGACACTTTCTGTCAGCAAGCGCTACAGTTGCTTAACAAACATTGTTTAGCCGCTAATAATCAGCAGGCAAAGCCTATTTCTGAGGTAACGATAATGGATGAGGTCCAAGGGGATTATCGTTCTCAACAAGAGGAAGATGATGCCGTTCAGGCAAACGGTTTGTCTGAAGGAGATCCCCAGATTGCACAACAAGTGTTGGCTTTCATCCGCGAGCATCCTGGTTGCAAGAACCCCGACATCTCCAAGCTTTTCCGCATCTCCCAGTCCACCGTCAGCCGCATCCTCGCGCAGCTCAAGAAGGAGGGTCTCATTGAGTATGTGGGGAGCAAGAAGACGGGAGGGTACAGGGTGGTTGAGGGTTGAGGGTTTAAGGTTGAGGGTTTAAGGTTAAAAGTTTAATGAGTTTAGAGGGGCAAGGGAATAGGGAATAGGGAGTAGGGAATAGGGAGTAGTGTGTTTTTTGGTGGCGTTGGGTTTTGACTTTTGTCTTTCATAAAATTGTATTTTTGCCGCCGTTTTTGTAGAGAGTAGGGTCGAGGGAGTAGGGTTTCAAGTTCAAAGTTCAAAGTTCAAAGTCAAATAAACCACATACGATGAAAAAACTTTTATCCTTGAGCATTGTTATGATGCTTTTCAGTGCGATGGTGGCGCAGAACGAAGCGCAGCATTATGATATCCACCCTAAATTCACGCACCATGCTTCCCCAGAGGAAAAGATGATGATTCCATATTTGTCGCAACAGGCGCATTTGCGTGATGGACAGACTCCTACAGCTCCCGTGACGGCTGTGGCGGAGTTCCAGCCCATGTCGGGCGTGATGATTGCTTATCCGCTCGGAATTCCGGTGGCTCTCGTGCGCGAGCTCTCCCAAATCATCCCCGTGAAAGTGCTCGTCAACAATAATTCAGAGAAAAACGAAGCCCAAAACTACTTCTCTTCCAATCAGGTGAATATGGGCAATATCGAATTTTGGATTATTTATCACGACAGCTACTGGGTGCGCGACTACGGTCCATGGTTCATCATCGATGGTCAGGATTCGCTGGCTGTGGTGGATTTCACCTACAACCGTCCAGCAAGACCCAATGATGATGCCTCCATGATCCAGGTGGCGAATAATCTGAATCTTACTCGATATGATATGCCCATGGTGCATACAGGTGGCAACTACATGGCCGACGGTTATGGCACGGCTGCTTCCACCATGTTAGTGGAGCAAGAAAATCCTTACGAAACCACTGCTTCTTTGCTTCAAATCGCATCCGATTATTTAGGTATAGACCAGTATATCCTGACGATTGATCCGCCTGGCGACTACATCGCCCATATTGACTGTTGGGGCAAGTTTTTGGATGTGGATAAGGTATTGATTGGACAGGTTCCCTCCAGTGATCCTCACTATAGCAATTATGAATCTGTGGCTCAGCTGTTTGCGAATACAGTTACGCCCTGGGGAAACCATTACCAGGTATTTCGTATCCCTATTGATCTCAATGCTTCGAATGCAACTCCTTATACCAACTCCTTGATTCTCAACGATCATGTGTTTGTTCCGATTACAGGCAACGTACACGACCAGGAGGCCATTACGATCTATCAACAGGCCATGCCAGGCTATACCATTGTTCCGATTATGAAAAATCCGGAAACGCCTTGGCTAAGCACAGATGCGTTGCATTGCCGCACGCATGAATTGGCAGACAAAGGGATGCTTTATTTGAAACACTATCCGTTGTTAGGTTCACAAAGCTTATCTGAAGAGATGACCGTCACGGTGAACATTAAAGCCTTAAGCGGTGCTAACTTGGTAACAGATTCATTGTTAATATTTTATCGTATCAATGATGGCGAATGGCAAAGCAGTCCTCTCACAGAGTTGAATGCCAATGAATATGGTTTCGATTTCGCGACCCTGAATTTGCAAAACAATGATGAGGTGCAGTATTACTTGTTCGCTAAAGATGAATCAGGCCGTCGTGAAAAGCATCCTTACATTGGAGCTGCCGACCCGCATGTGTTCACGATTTCAAGCGTAGGGGTACGCGATGTGGAGCCGATGTATGTAAACGTTTTCCCCAATCCTGCCACGGATTATGTAATGGTGCAGGGTGAAAATCTATCGGATATTACTGTCTATAATGCTATGGGACAGTTAGTTGATAGAATTTTCGCAGAAGGAAACAATGTGATGACCCTCTCTTGCCAATCATGGTCCAAGGGAGTCTATTATCTGAATATCCGTGACCAGCAGCAGCGTGTTGTTGTGCGGAAAGTTTGCAAATAATGCATAAATTAGAGTTTACAACATCTATATTCATATTTTGTGTACCTTTGCCCGCTAATTTATTCGGAATGAAAAAACTATTCTTATTATGGCTGTGTGTCGTGTTGATGGGCGGTTTATACGCGCAAGACACGACCAAAACCTATTGGAAAAATGGCAAACTGATGTCCATCGGGATGAAGAAAAAAGGAACGGAACAGGGACATTGGATTTATTACCATAATAACGGCGCGAAATGGACAGAGGGGGATTATCAAGATGGAAAAAAGGTCGGTATTTGGAAGGTTTGGTACGACAATGGCAAGCTCGGTCAGGAGTATCATGCTGACAATGGTCCATTCAAAAGCTGGTTCCAGTCGGGCAAAGTGGAGTCGGAAGGACAGTTCAAAAATGGCCAGCGCGATGGCGAGTGGACGTTCTATCATCCTAATGGTCAGTTATATAAGCAAGTGGTTTACATAGGCGACAGCGTCCATGGTCACGTGATTGAGTATTATGACAACGGGGACAAGCTGTTTGAGGGCACCTACGATATGGGTTTGCTGGAGGGAGAAGCCTGCTGGTGGAATCGCGGTGGCAAGAAGGACATGGAAGGCAAGCTTATACATAATTTGCAAGAAGGATTATGGAAATTCTACGATGAGGAGGGCCGTTTGGGCAGCGAGGGACATTTTAAGCAAGGTTTGCAGGATGGTTTGTGGACCTATTATTACGAGAATGGAAGTATTTGGCGCAAAGGTAATTATGTGAATGGTAAACGTGAGGGAATTTGGAAGGCTTGGTATGAAGACGGCAAGTTGCAGCGCGAAGGAACGTTCCAAAACGATAAAGAGAATGGCCAATGGGTTTCTTATTACGAAAATGGGAAAATTCAGGATCGTGGTACTTTCAAAGAGGGTGTGATGGATGGTTTTTGGGAAGGTTGGCGCGAAAATGGGTATAAAAAGTATGAGAATAACTACAAAAATGGCGAATTAAACGGACTTTGCACCGCTTTTTGGGAAGAAACAGGCAAAATGATGAGACAAGGCAAGTATGTCAATAACCAAAAGAACGGAGCATGGAACGAATATGCGCAAAACGGCCATATTTTGTCGAAAGGTAAGTATGTCAATGACAAGAAAGAGGGGAAATGGGTGTTTTACAACATGCATGACAAAGTCATTCGGGAACAGAATTTCGTGCATGATGTGCCCGAAGGCTCTTTTACCGAATATTATGACAATGGTGTGAAACATACGCAAGGAGCTTTCAAAAACCGTGTGCGCCATGGCAAGTGGTCGAATTGGGACCAGCAGGGCAAGCTGACGTATAGTGCCATTTTTGAAAACGGACACAAAGTGAAAGAGGTTTATGTCACGGATCCCAAGAAGACTCCCTTTTAAGCTGTTAAAAAAGCATAAAACCCTTAGGGAACTGGTGGAACAATCTCGGTTAAAAATCGTGAATATGGAGATTAAGACTTTTCATTTCAATCCGATAATGGTGAACACCTATATTCTGTCGGATGAAACGGGCGAAGCGATCATAGTGGATCCTGGCAACTGTCAGACGTATGAGGATGAGCAAATCCGCGAATATGTCGCTTCTAGAAATTTGAAAATCAAGTACATCATCAATACGCATCCGCACATTGACCATATCGCGGGGAACCCGTGGTGCGTGACGGAGTATCATCCGGAATTGTTGATGCATGAGGCAGGAATGCCGATTTACAACAAGGCCTTTGCATACGCTGCGGCATTCGGTTTGAATGTGGACAGTATGCCTCAACCTGACCACTACTTGCGGGAGGGCGATGAGGTTCTCTTTGGTAACCAAAGGCTAAAGGTGTTTTATACGCCAGGGCATTGCGACGGCAGTATTTGTCTGTATAGTGCTGACAATAAACTGATTATCACTGGTGATTTGATTTTTGAGAGATGTGTGGGGCGCAGCGATTTGCCTACGGGCAACGAAGCGTTGCTGCAGCAAAGTATTCAAACGGCCATTTTCACGTTGGAGGATGACGTGACGATTCTGTCGGGTCATGGTGGTCCGACCACCGTTGGCGATGAACGTCGTGACAATCCCTATATTTGGAAAAATTAATATTAGAAATATGAGTCAAATTCCTACATTTTCACAGGAAAATTTAGAGCAGTTAGCATTCCATTACAGAGAAATCTTGAAGTGTTTGGGCGAAGACCCGGAGCGCGAGGGTTTGGTGAAAACGCCCATACGCGTGGCCAAGGCCATGGATTTCCTCACCCACGGTTATCGTCAAGATCCCAAGGCCATTCTCGAAAGTGCCTTGTTCCATGAGGATTACAAGCAAATTGTGGTGGTGAAGGACATTGAGATTTACTCGCTGTGCGAACATCACATGCTGCCATTTTTGGGGAAGGCGCATATTGGCTATATCCCGAATGGCACGATTGTGGGCTTGAGTAAAATTCCGCGTGTTGTAGAGTGTTTTGCGCGCCGACTGCAACTGCAAGAGCGACTCACCTCCCAGATCAAAGATTGTCTCCAGGAGGTTTTGAATCCGCTTGGTGTGGCCGTAGTGATTGAGGCTCAGCACCTTTGCATGTCCATGCGCGGTATCCAAAAGCAGAATTCTGTGACCACGACTTCCGAGTTCACTGGCGCGTTCCTCAAGAATGAGAACACCCGCCAGGAATTCATGCACCTCATCGGAGCCGACCTGCACTAAACGAAAGGTGCTTCTACAGGTCGGCCGTCAGAGTATGCGGGCATCCTATAGATATTGGGTGACGCCACCTCTTTTTCTTCTCAGACGTTTCTTTCTCGGTTTCCGCCGTTTAAGTCGGTAACGGTCTGTGAGGTAGCCGATGTGATCTTCTCGCAGTTCAGAGACGTACTCCGAAAGGAGCGGCATTGTCTCCTTTTCATCAGGATGTTGCAAAACGCAGACTAAAGGCTTGCCTACCCACTCTTGTGGCAGACAGATAATCAGCGTGTCCTTTTTTGGTGTCATAATCAACTTTTTCATCTTATTGTAATTTGGTGAGAAATTGTTCGTATTTCCAAAAAATCACACAAAATGGCAGAATTAAACAATTTTTCTGCCAAAATGCCTATCTTTTTGAAACTCCTATTTTTACTTTTTAACATACTTATTATCAACAAGATACTATGCAAATATATAATTTTTTGAGTATTTCACACACAAAAACAAATTTTTTAATGAACATTGTAAATATCAGAATATCAGCAAATTACAAATAATAATTTTTTTTCAAGAAAATGGCCTTGCTAATCAAAAAAATTATATCTTTGCAGCCTCAAAAAAAGGAGTTTCAGTAGCTCAGCAGGTAGAGCACATCCCTTTTAAGGATGGGGTCCTGGGTTCGAGCCCCAGCTGGAACACGAAATGCCTGAGTCTTCGGATTCGGGCATTTTTTTTCGCATAGATATTACGTGTTTTTAATTTATGTACTTTTGCCGCAAAATATTACGGTTATGAAAAAAGTTCTATTTAGTTTAATGTGTTTATGCTCTGTTTTCCAATTAGTAGCGCAATCTTCGGGTGGTTTATATACTTTGCAAGATTTGGCCACTTTATTGCCCAACGCGATTCAGGTAACTTCCCCGAACCATTATCGAATTTTGCAGAATGTCACGTTGGAACCACAGGACACCCTGCTTCTTCAAACCACGGACGAGCACATTTTTGTGGATAGTGGCAAGGAAATCAATATTTTGGGCACTTTATTGACCCAAGAACGCACTACTCCGCTGCTCATTCAAGGCGATTTCACTCAGAATGACTATTTTGAAATTTACTTTGAAAGCAGTTCTCTGAGCACACTTAAAAATGTACATGTTCAATATTGTCAACATATTAAATTGATTAACAGTCAAATACATATCGAATCTTGCGAATTTGACCACTTCTCAGATCATGTTATCAGCTATTTGAACTGCGACCCTGTGATTGAGAACAGTTATTTTCACGACAATCAGGCGTGCGCCATTCAATCGGCTATTAATACCGATGGTTGTCCAAAAATATTGAATAACGTTTTTTATAACAATGTGTTAGCCAATACAAACAATCCTCAGATTAACATGGGTCCGGGCACTACCGACACAATTTTCATTGTGGGTAATCGCATTGAAGGCGTGGCCAGTACCATGTCAGGCGGTATCGGTATTTCTAACTTGACTAACTCTGGGATTACGAAAGTGGTGGTGAGAGACAATGTCATCACTCACAACCGTTATGGTTATACACAGAACGGTTATCGTATTTCTTCTTTAATTGCTGATAATCAATTTATTGATAATGATTTGGAAGTCAACCCGAACAATGGAGGCAGTGGTATCAGCATCTACGGCTACGACACAACGTGCGCCGCAAAACTGCGCCACAACTTCATCACGGGCAACCTTTGGGGCGTGACGGCTATCTACCACCATCACGTGGATATGGGTACCGAGGACGATTATGGGTACAACTTGTTATATAATAACGGTAATGGCGGCGTAGAGTATGAGCTGTATAACAACGCTAGCAGCAATATGAACGCAGTGGGCAATTATTGGGGCTGCGACAACGAAGCAGCTGCGGAATCGGTGATTTTCCATCAAGCGGACAATGCCTCTTACGGTCTTGTCAACTATCAGCCCATCTATGTGATAGAACCGGAAATTACCGCCTTTGATTTTCTGATGGAAAACAATCCTGCACTTGAAAATTATGGCGATATGTATGGCACGATTACGGCTGACGATACCATATTGTTTTATGTGGGTTGTGTAGTTCCTGATTTGAGGCATATTTATCCGACGATTACCAAACCTTTGTGGGTAACGGTCACGCCTGACGAAAATGAAGCGCAAGACTTTTTGGGTGATAATTTGAATAATAGTGTCCTCTATACCGCTGCCACGCCACACCAATCCACGCGTACCTACGTGGTGCATGTCAATATAGAAGGTGCTGTCCCGGAGAACGAATTAACGAAAATTAACCTCACTCCGAATCCAGTCACCCAGGGTTATTTCCAAATGGAGAACCCAACGGGTGAAGAATTGACGTGGGTGATGCGCACTGTGGATGGGAAAACGGTGATGAACGGCGTATCTATTCCCGGAAACCAGAGAATCAGCACCCATCATCTTTCAAAAGGAATGTATTTAATCACATTTCAACATAAAAAACAGTTATTGACAAAAAAATTGATAATTCAATAGGATGAAGAGATATTTTATAGGTTTTATTCTATTTTTCGTTTTTCTTTCTAGTTTCGCGCAGCAAGATTTTCGCAACCCGAACCTTTCCATTGACGAGCGGGCGCAACTGCTTCTGAATCAACTTACTTTGGATGAGAAGTTAGGGATGATGGAGCATCATAACCCGGCAATAGAGCGGTTGGGCATACCAGCATACAGTTGGTGGAACGAAGCTTTGCATGGTGTAGCGCGCAACGGCTTCGCCACGGTCTATCCGATGCCTACGGCATTGGCTGCCACTTTCGATGAAAAATCCGTTGAGGAGATGTTCGGGATGGTCGCCGACGAAGCGCGTATGAAGTATTTTCGTGCCCAGAAAGCCGGCCAATATGATGATTACAAGGGGCTTACGTTTTTCACTCCGAACATCAACATTTTCCGTGACCCGCGTTGGGGCAGGGGTATGGAAACCTACGGCGAGGATCCTTTCCTTTCCGCCCGTATGGGTGCCGCGTGCGTGCGAGGTTTGCAGCAACAGCAGAACGGGCGTTACAAAGCGCTGGCGTGTGTGAAACATTTTGCCGTGCATAGCGGTCCCGAAGCCGAACGCCATTCTTTCGATGTTTCTGTTAGCGGACGAGCCTTTTGGACCACCTATCTGCCTGCGTTTAAGTACATTGTCCAAAATACGGATGTTGGAATGTTGATGTGCGGTTACAACCGGCTGAATGGTGAGCCGTGTTGCACGAACGAAAGTTTGCTGGTCAACATTTTGCGTAATCAATGGGGCTATGACCGTCTGTTTGTCACCGACTGTTGGGCATTGAACGACTGTTGGGAGCTTGACACGGTGATTCCGCGCCACGAAACGCACGCCACTGCCGCAGATGCCGCCGCCGCCGCGTTCGGTTCCGTTATCGATTTAGAATGCGGTAGCGGACTCAACGCGCTGAAAGAGGCGGTAGAACAAGGACTTATACCCATTGATATTATCGATGCGCACGTTTTGAAAGTGCTGAAAGCTCGTTTCCAGTTGGGAATGTTTGATCCGGAGCAACCTTTCAACACTATTCCTGATACCACTTTATTTGAGCGGAAAGCATTGGAGATGGCGGAGAAAAGCATCGTGTTGCTGCAAAATCGAAACGGAATATTGCCGTTGCAACCTGGAAAATACAAGAATATCGCCATTTTGGGTCCTAACGCAGCCGATTCGGCAATGCTTTGCGGCAACTACAATGGTACGCCGCGACATGCGGTCACCTATTATGAGGGTATTTTGAATTATATCGAACAACTACCTAAAAATCAACGTCCAAACATCTATTTCGATACGACTTGCCACCATGTGGATGGCAAATATCAGTTACCCAACGATTTCGACAGGCAGTTGGCGAAGTGCGACCTTGTTATTTTCGTTGGCGGACTTTCGCCCGAGCTGGAGGGTGAGGAGCTGAAGGTGGAGATGGATGGCTTTCACGGTGGCGACCGCACCAAGATTGATTTACCGCGCATTCAAGAAGGTATGTTGATGAAAATCAGGAAGATGGGTAAGCCTATCGTATTTGTGTTGTGCTCGGGCGGTGCCGTGGCGTTGGATTGGGTGGATGAAAATGCGGAGGCAGTGCTGGCGGCATGGTACGGCGGTCAGGCGGCAGGCACCGCAATGGCTAATGTGTTGTTTGGCAAAACGAACCCCAGCGGAAAATTACCTGTAACTTTTTATAGTTCAAAGAATGAGCTTCCTCCGTTCGACAGCTACGAAATGGAAAATCGTACGTATCGTTTCATGACCGAAAAACCGCTCTATCCGTTTGGATATGGATTGAGTTACTCCACTTTTGAATATTCTGAAGGGGTATATAATCCTAAAAATCAGACTTTTACATTCGATATTACCAACACTGGCTCTTATGATGGCGAAGAGGTGGCGCAGCTTTATCTCACCAACAAGAGCGACAAATTGAGTCCGGTGAAAACACTAATCGGTTTTGAACGTGTAAAGGTGCCTTCCGGCAAAACGGTGAGGGTCTCTTTACAAGTGGATGAAGCGTTTTTCCAAACGTATGTAGATAGTTATCAGCATTTTGAGTCACATCCTGGTGTTTTTGTTTTCCATTATGGCGATAAAAAAATGGAAATCAGGCGGTAGAGATTATAATTTATGTACTTTTGCGCCCTCAAAAAATGTAGAACATGTGTGTAAAACCCATTATAGCTCCTTCTTTATTGTCAGCGGATTTCAACCGTTTGGGAGAAGAAATTGAGATGTTGAATCGTTCGGAAGCGGATTGGATCCACTTGGACGTGATGGATGGCGTGTTTGTGCCGAATATTTCGTTTGGAATGCCGGTGATAAAAGCGGTGCGGCAGTTATCGCAGAAGCCGTTGGACACTCATTTGATGATTGTGCAGCCTGAGCGTTATATCCACACTTTCAAGGAGATAGGTTGCGATTTACTGACGGTGCATTGGGAGACGTGCACGCATCTTCACCGCACCATCGCGCAAATAAAGGAAGAAGATATGCTGGCAGGTGTTGCACTGAATCCGCATACGCCAGTTGCTGGTTTGGAAGATATGATTCAAGACCTTGATTTGGTGTTGATTATGTCGGTGAACCCTGGTTTTGGCGGACAGAAATTTATCCCTCGTTCGTTGCATCGTATCACCGAATTGCGCGAGATGATTGAGCGCAACAATTCGAACGCGCTCATCGAAGTGGATGGCGGCGTGAATGTTGATAACATAAAAGATATTATCAATGCCGGAGCCGATGCAGTGGTAGCGGGCAATGCGGTTTTCAAATCCGAAAATCCAGAAGAGACCATCCAAAAATTAAAACAACTATAGTTGTTGATTCCTGATTTTTTCATCAGAACGGGTAGCCGATGCTGAAGTTGAGGCGCAGGCCATCCCAGAAAGAAGGCATATTGTAATAGGTGTTGATTGGTCGTGAGAGATCGGTCGTGCCTTCCTTGGTATATTTGTAGGTCTGGTAAGGTGCGTGGATACCGATACCCAAGTCCAAACGGACAACGAGTCCATCTATGTCGAGGCGGAGGCCGGCACCCGTACCCAGGGCGATCTGCTTTGCGATATTCTTGTTTCCGATAATGCCGTCCTGTATCTCCTCTGTAAATCCCATTGTCTCGCAATAAGCCGCATAATCTTCGCTGCTGAGGAGATCGGAGGTGTTGCGCCAGTTCCATACATTGCCGGCATCCACGAAAACGGCACCGTTGATTTTCCAAACGAGCGGGAAGCGCAGTTCGATGTTGGCCTCGAGTTTGACATCACCGGCATGGAAGAAATTCTGGTTATATTTGGTGCTATGGAAGTTGCCCGGTCCGTAGGCGTAGGGTTCGGCTGCCCGCAAGCTGTTGGGACCGCCGGCATAGAAGGACTCGGAAAGTGGTGCATATTCGGAGTTTCCAAACGGGAAGTTGGCACCTGCAAAAAGACGTGTGGCGATGCAGACTCGATCCGTCATGTTGAACTTGTTCCACAGTTCGGCCGTAAACCTGACGAACTGGTTAAAGGGGATATGGGCAATCGGTTTGTCTATCTCATCCCACGGACGTCCGAAGAGGCAATAGACGGCATTAACCAGGTTGCCGGCATCTTTGATTTCAAAGTCAAACATGGTGTTAACCGGTCGTTTGGTTCGGTAATCACTATAGGTGATTCCATAGCCGACAGAGGGTATAAACTCGTCGCTGGCAAGCACTTTGAGGAGTTCTGGATGCTCGGCTGCCTCATTGATTAACTCTTCCGTCTCGGCCTTCACTTTGATTAAAGAGAGCGAGGCTGGTGTAAAGACATGTGTAACATATTGAGATGTGCGGATGAAATACGAGAAGGCTCCGGAGAACTTGTGCACACCGTATCCTCCAGCGATGTTTTCGTACTTATATCCTAGTCGGTAACGGGTGTCGCCGTCGGGGTTGTTGTTTCCCGCCCAGTGCAGATAGGGGAAGATGAGGGCGGCGTCGATTCCAAATTTGTAGGTGTCGGAAGTTTTCGGATCGCCTGGCTGCCGGTTGCGCAACGCCCAGTAGTATGCTCCATAGCCCTTGACTGTGAAAGTCTCTCCGCGTCCAAAGAGATTCTTTATCGAATGAGCGAGGGTGAGGTTCGGACCGAGGCTGCTGTTGGAGCGGTAGGTGATATCCGCATCCGCCAGGAGGTTGTAGGTACGCGTGATGGAATCGCCCAAGGAACGCATGTATCCGTTGCGCTTCCATTGCTTGGTGGCCCCCACACCAATACCGGACTTGTAGAGTTCGCCTTCCAAGATGTTCTCATAATCGCGCTGTGAGAACGCACGCAAGAATACATTTCCAGATGGGGTCAGTTTATATTTTGCGGAAATCAGGCTGAGCAATCCGTTGGCTTTGTTGACTTCCGGGTTGTCGGAGATGGTGGAGCCGACCGTGATGCGCAGTTTGTCATTGAGCAGGGACTTGCTGATGGCGATGTTCATGTCGTTGGTTTTGCCGGCCGCATGGGTGGTTTGTCCGCTGCTGATATCCACATCCACGATATTTCCTAACTTGGAATTCGCCATAGCGGCATTGATACGGCTGTTGATGATGCTTGACAGGGCGTATCCGTCCTTTTGCGCCGCCACATTGCTTTCGCCCATATACATGCCGGTCGCCAGCAATACGGCTGCGATACCGTCGCGGGTGTCCTCATCCATGGAGGCGAGCTCGCGCGAGATGGTTTCATCATCCGGCGCTTCGAGGAAGAAGCCTATGGTGCTCAGACCTATCGAATCGAGTATGCCCTTCACGCGCACACCCGTGTTGAAGGTCACACGGCGTGTCTCTTCGCCCGCCGATTGCACATCCGCTTTCACCTGTTGCGAAGCCGAGAGGTTCAGGATGGTCTGACCAATGGGACCGTTGAGGGTGACATGGCTCCCCGAATCCACGTGGAAGGGGATCATAGGATACAATTTGGGAGAATAGCGGACCAATCCTTCATCGACATTGATTGTTCCACCCAGGTTAAGATCTCCGTCAGCGGTGTTATACTGCGCGTTGACCGTGCCGTACGGTTTGAATTGCGCCAGATTCTTCTCGTCTATCGGGTAGGTAAGATCGGTGGTGGGCAGGATCGTGACATCCACGTTGGCATGGATGCTGTCCAGCGGTCCGGTCACCTGTCCGCGGATATTGGTGGCCAATTCGCCATAGACGGGGAAAGGTCCGCCCTGCTCCAGTTTTGCCGGAGAGAAATTGTCGGCAGCCAGATCGACATCCAGGCGCATCGTGTTGAGGTCCATTCCACCGTTCAGCGCCAGATAGGAGCCGTCGATGCTATAGACGCGCACATCGTTGAGTTTCACTTTATTGTGCTCCATCACGATGGGCGTTTCTCCCAGACTGAACAGCACATCGTAGGGTTCGTAGTAGGCAATGACGTCCAACGGCCGCACTTCGGCAGAGAGGTCCAATTGCGCTGGCAAGCCGTCTGCGGAAGCCTTCACCTTCACAATACCATCCAGGTCGATGTCTTCCATATCCAGGATGTTGTTCACCAGTTCCAGCGGGATGTCGTCCAACCGCAAATCCGCCCGAATGGCATTGTCAAATTGCTCCGAAGGCGTGATCTTGATGTCTGCCGTGCGGTTTCCGAGATCCATATCCTCGTATATGAGGCTGTCCAGCGCAAGGTGGCCCGTTCCGCGCAGCTCGCGCCCATCGCGTTCCAGATTCAGCTGCAGCAAAGCATCGGTGCAAATACCCTCCACGTTCATCACGCCATCGGTAATGCTGGTATTGGCGGTGATCGAGGCGGTAGTTTTGCCTTCTGTCATGCCGATCCGCACGGCCGCCGTAGCCGCAGGCAGGCGCAGCCCCGTACTGTCGTTTTCCGTGTTGTCAATATACGGGATGGAAGCGTCTAATGCCAAGTCAGATTGGAGAGAATCGGATTTCAGCACCATCGTCACCTCATTGATGTCCAACCCCAACCCTTCGATGATACCCTGGATGGGACTCCCTTTCGTCAGCTGTATTTCCGCTTGCAGGTCTGGTAAAACCCGTTTGAGCGTGTCCAACATTGTCAGGTCTTGTAATGAGACGAGGGACTGAATAAATGCCGTGTCGGTGACGACTCCCAGTACCGGTTGTATATCGTCCACCAGTCGAAGCGCATGCATAGGGCTTTGTGCATCGATGGTGAGTCCTTGGGTGACCAAATAGAGCGCTGTGGCGGTATCCGTGGTGAAGTCAAGGTTCAGATAGTCGATGTCATATTTCTCGCCCGCCACGTGTGCCACCACGTTTTTCATCTGCGTGTGGTAGTCCACGTTCATCTTTTTCGGTGTCCAGAAGTCTGATACCCGGAACTGGTGCTCCGTTTCTGCATTCAGCTTCATGTCACGATCCATCATATTAACGGGCAAATGCAGGTTTCCAGCCACGGTATTATTGGCCAGTTCAGCGTCAAGCACCATGCCAGAAACATCGATTTGATTATAGATGCAATGGTTCAGGTTCATAGCTACTTTGCACTTCATCGCGGGAGAATGAGGATCTATACCTTTTCCTATTGCATGTATTTCGCCGGCCAATTCCACGTGGGTAGTGTCTTTGAGAAATGGGTTTAGGTTCACATGCTCAACATTCACCAGCATATCATACACCTCATCGTCAATGTCATAGAATCCTCTCAAGTTTGCCTTATTGCCTTGATAATCAGCATTGCCGGCCAAATTCACCCGCATTGTTTCCAGATTCAGCGTTGTGGCGGTCAGGTCCGCTTTTGCCCCAAATGCGTCGGAGCGGACGTGTAATTGGTTCGAGTTAATCAGATCAGTGTTCAGATTCACCATCGCATCCCCATGAATTGTATCAAAAGGGAGGTGCAGTGTTCCGAGTGTAAGAGAAGCATTGCCAATATTCAGGCGACGCGCATCGTAGAGGTTGCCTCCCACATCCGCCAAAACATTAGTGTTCAAGGAACCGGCACGTATATCCAGTCCCATCGGGTTGAGTACAAACCGTACATTGCGCAACTCCCCATCCGGCACTTCGAAGGCCATCGGGGTAGAGGTGGTGTCCTCATCAGTATCGGGCTCAGTGTCGCGCAGCGCAATACCCACGTAGGCATCTG
The DNA here is from genome assembly GCA_946413585.1 of uncultured Bacteroidales bacterium. Classification (GTDB taxonomy): domain Bacteria; phylum Bacteroidota; class Bacteroidia; order Bacteroidales; family WCHB1-69; genus F23-D06. The sequence continues at coordinate 54,347 of CAMKLG010000008.1, read as the reverse complement.
TTAGCTTCAAGCCGTGCAGCGGATATTCTCCTTTCGCGATATTGAGTCCCGGACTCTTTACATTCAGATGTTTCACAATAGCGTCGATACCTACCGCTTCTATCAAAGTGTCGGAATGGAAGGTCGTTTGATCCAACAGCAGTTGATCCACCACGATATTACGTGACAGAAAATCATCTTTCGGATCATCCTCTCCGGGTTTTTTCATACGACCTTGCAGGCGCAAGCCATGCACGAAAATCAGGGTGTCTTGACCGCGATGACCAACATAGAAACTGTCTATTTCGATGTGCAGCGGCAGGTCTTCTTCTCCCTTGAAGGCACGATAGAGAATCATTGGAGAGTGATGGAAAGGGGACAGATAGAGTCGTCCCAGATCCACATCCCAGTCGGTTCGCTCGTTGACAGTCTTCACGCATTTTTGCAAAATAGCCGTGCGAGCGCTAGGTGTCACCAGAATAACAGTTACGGTAATCGCCAGTAACAGTGCTATTCCCAGGATGACACCTAGAACGATACATGGTATTTTCCAAATCAGACTCTTTTTACTCACGACTTATTTGATTCTACTTTTCACCACTAAAATGTAGTTTGGTTACTATTTGATTCAATTTTTATGTTTTTGCTTAGTCGAATCCGTTAAATGCAATTGATCTTACTTGCGTGCAGCGACGATATCTAAAAGGTAGCCGGGGGTAAAGAACTTGTCCATGAACTGGTAGTAGCCGAGCAAGGGGAGCACGGCCTTGTACTGGTCGGCCAGAAGGCCCTTCTTGATACGGATGTCGTCTGGTCCGGCGATGTCCAGGACGTTCTGGTCATCGGCTGAGTAAGCCTTCCATTCGATCTGGTCTGTTGACGGGTTGCCAAAGCGTGCAAAATTGGTCCACATTTGCTGAACGGCCGCGTAGATCTTCTCGGAGATGTTCGTGCCGTTGAAGGTGCTGTTCGTCCCGAGGCAGCGAATGTCGAACACGAATATGAGTTCCACAGAATGTGCTGCTCCAACCTCCGCATTGCTGCCTGGGTATGACCAGTAGTAGCAGAACGTCTTGTTGAATGCGCTCTGTGCGTCGAGTTGTTGGAGCATGGGAACCCTGAACATGAGCTCATTGATGAACTCCGTCTCGATAAGTCCGGGTTCTTGGGATCTGCAGACCCGCCAGAATTCCTCGTAATACTTCTTGTCCTCTTCCTTTAGACAGTGTGCTGCATCGCCCACGGCGCGCTGGGCGAATAACTTTTGCTCCTCCATGTTCAGACACGGACCCTCGCCCATGAACAGCCTTGCCTCGTCGGCCGTGCTGCCTGCCATGATGGATATGTGCTTTGCATAGCCTTTCCGGTACAGCTCGATGGGTGCCTCGGGGAGCACCTCAGTTCCGTAGTAGGGGCAGGACGTGAACTTGCCGACCGCTCCGACATACGCTTCCTGGAGCTTCTCTTCGGACAGTGCCATGATGTCGTCCATGGTCTTGCAGCCGGTGTACTCGAGCAGTGCCTTCGTTTTGCCCTGAGCGGCTTCGCAGCCGACTGGGAAGGCCAAGGTGGTTGAGCCGCTCTGGGCGATGACCTTCTGGAAATACTGGTTCGCCTCCTTCATGACCGGCAGAATGGAGACCGAGCCACCGCCGGCGCTTTGCCCGAAGATGGTCACGTTGTCGGGGTCGCCACCGAAAGCGGCGATGTTCTCGTGTACCCACCTGAGTGCCATAGCCTGGTCGAGCAGACCGTTGCAGGGTGCCGTCTTGAAGTTTTCGCCACCGGGCACCGACGAGAAATCCATGAAGCCATACATGTTCAGGCGATAGTTGATGTTCACCAGAATGATGTCACTTTGCTTCTGAACGAGGTTGGCTCCGCTGTATGAGGCCTGCGAGCCCGAGCCAGCGACATACGCCCCACCGTGGATCCAGACCATCACCGGCTTCTTCGCAGTCTTGTCATCGGTGTTGACCCAGATGTTAAGGTAGAGGCAGTCCTCGGAGGTCAGCTTCTGAATGCAATCCGGATAGGCAGCGCCGAAAGAACACTTTCCGTAGTACTTGGCCTCGAAGACCCGGTCGCTCGCATCCACGTATTCCGGTGCCTTGAAACGGCGTTCGCCCACGGGTGCCTTCGCGTATGGGATACCCAGCCACGACGCGACCCCGTTCTCTTCGGTTCCGACGAAGGTGCCGTTCACACACTTCACGGCATGGGTCTCGTCGTAGTTTCCCGTGATTTCACTGTTTAAGTACTCATACGGCTCGTATTGGACTAAATCCTTGAATACTCTTTTCTTATCATTCATTGTTTTATTCTCCTAATCTTTTTATTTGTGATTTTGTATTTAATGGCTACAACGCCCGCGTTAGCATACCCTCTTGGACGACCCGTTCCCGAGGCGTTCTGCCCAGGACATCATCAGGTCCTCTCGCCTTCCGAACAGATCCTTCTGCATGCCGATGGCATCGTCGAAGACCATCGTCTGGCGGTCGTCTCCCGAGAACTTCTTCCACTCGTATTTGTCGGTGGAGGGGTTACCTGTCCGGGCGAAGTTGGCCCACATTTCCTTTACAACATGGCGGAACTCGCACTCTTCGTTCGAAACGATCTTTCCGCTTCCCATCGGGTCCAGAATGCAATTGTCGAACAGGTACGGAATCTCAGCCGCGTGTACCGCACCAAGCTCGGGGGTTGTCACCGGCTTCTTGATGAAATACATGTAGGTGTTGCCGCCGGCGGCAGCGTGCCTGATGGCCATATTGGTGTTACCGGCGCGGAAGTTGATGTCGTTACAGTATTGCTCCAACCTGCTCCCCTCGCTTTCGTTTGCGAGCGTGGCCATGAACTCGTCATACATGGCCTTTTCCTGGTCATTGAGCAGTGCGCGGTCTCTCTTCGCAATCCATCTCAGCGTATTCGCAAAGCCTTCTTCACCGCCTTCGAGTGGAACGAAGTACCTGATTTCGTCCAAGTTAGACCCAATCATTAAATCGATCTTTGACCTTTTTTCGTCTCCCCACATCCCGTACATGACTGCTCGATCTTCAGGCAACGTGACGCCGTCGAGGAGTGGGAAGTTGGCACCTCCGAGAAGGCAGTTCTTGTCTATGGCATACGCTTTCAGATAGGCATCTACAAGTTGCTCAGTGGTGAGTTCCATCAGCTCGTCCATGGTCTGGCAGCCCGTTGCGGTCAGGAAGTTCTGCGTAACGTGGATGCCGTGCTCCATCGTGTCACAGTAGGCAATGTTGGCGCTCTGAGCGATGCATCTCCTGAAGAGCCCCTCGCTTCCGTCGATGAGCGGGAGGAAGGTGACGCTTGCCGAGCCTGCCGACTCACCGAAAATGGTCACGTTGTCCGGATTGCCGCCAAAGCCAGCGATGTTTTTCTGTACCCACCTGAGGGCCTCGAGCTGATCAAGCAGTCCGAGGTTGCCTGCCTCCTTGAAGTTCTCTCCGCCTGGAACCCGCTCGAAATTCATGAATCCCATGAAGCCGAGCCGGTAGTCGATGGACACGAACAGGATGTCGGGGTACTGTTTGGAGATGTTTGTGAGATCGTAGAGGGGCGCCGCCTGGGATTCGGCGCAGAACCCGCCGCCGTGGATCCACACCATGACCGGCTTCTTGCTGTCAGTGCAGCTGGTATTGCAATATATGTTCAGCACGAGGCAGTCCTCGCCGAACTCCGCCGTTCCCATCGAGTCGTTCAGTGGCCCGATGGGGACGTGGCCGGGATTTGTCGCTTCATACACGCCGTCATCGTCTGCGGCAGGAAGAGCCTTTTTCCAGCGAAGCTTGCCCACCGGCTGAGTTGCGTAGGGAATGCCCTTCCAGATAATCAATTCGTCGGTCTTTTTGCCGACGAAGGTGCCGTTGGCGCATTTCACTGCCAGCGACTTATCGTAATTACTGTCGTTTATTTTTTTATTCTCGTTCATGTCATTCATTAATTTAGTGTGTTTTAAAATGAAACTGCATACAATAAACGCATCTACTTATCACTCAGAGAACGGAAAATCAAAGTTAGGCATGGTTCCAACATAATGTAGTGTCGGTGAGCCGGATATACCGTTAAATGCCAATCCAGTCATGTTGATGGTATAGATGTCGCCGTTTCTTGCCACGGTGGCTTCACCGCTTGAGGCGAACTTGAGTGATTGAAGGCTCTTGCGGGTCGTAAACAAGGTTGTAGGAGCCTGGCGTGATGTCGCCTCTGAAAACGATAACGATCCCTTTGGTTCTACTGCCGAAGCTACCGACTTCCTCACTTTGCGACAATACTATGGCGTTGTAAATCATACCGCTGTCTTTGAGCTTTCGATGGTGAAAGCGTTTTTGATGTCGTAGGTGTCCGAACCTATTGTGAATTTCTGGGTGTGAGTGTCCGAATCAATGGTGGTCTTTTCGCAACTCATGAAACTTGCTGCCACAGCAGCTACGATTATAAATGTCAAAAAAAGTTTTTTCATAGTAGTTTATCGGCTTGCTTTATAGACTTCCTCACCATCAACGATGGTGGCTACGATGTTAGCTTGTGCGACCTTCTCAATATCGTCATGCAGGAAGTCGCAGTCATACACCGTCATATTGGCGATTTTGCCGAATTCGATGGAACCCATGCGATGCTCCTGATGCCACTGACGGGCCACGTTGATGGTCATGGCGCGCAGCGATTGTTCACGGGTGATGGCCTCCTTGAGATTGCGCGGAGAATCTATACCGCCGAACGCTTCTTTCGGATAGGAACGTTTTTCAGCCGTGTAAATGCTGTATTTGACATTCATCATCGGAGAAATGGGATAGTCTGAGTGGAAGACCACATTGGCACCTGCATCATAGAAGGACTTAATGGGGTACGCCTGATCGGCCAATTCCTTGCCGACGTATGCGACTTCCTGGTTGTATATGACCGAAACCGCAGGCGACCAAAGCGGCGCAACTGCCGGTACAGAACCTGTTTCAGCCATCCGGCGGATATCCTCGTCCGTGACGAAGTGCAGATGCGCCAGCACGTTGCGTTGATCTTTATCACCGGTAATCTTTTCTGCGTCTTCAATACAACCCAGCATGAAGTGCGTTGCGCCGCCACCTTCGGAGTGGACATGGACAGCGAGACCCTCCTTGTCTGCCTCTACGATCAGGTTCACCATCTTGTCGTGGTCGTTGAAGCGTTCCACACCGTGATAACCGGGCTGATCGAGGTAATCTTGATTCTGCCAAGCGGTGTGCGCTTCGGTCACGCCGTCCAAGAAAGCCTTGACCCCAATAATTTGGAAGTATTCACCATTGTATTTGGCGCGATCTGCAGCGATTCGGGCAACCTCCGCCTTCGCGTCCGCTACATTATCGGTAGTCAACGAATAGGCGAATGTGCGTAACTTCAGTTTGCCTTCCTTTTCCAGTTCGTGGTATGCTTCGGGGGATTTGGAGTAGAAAATCTCCGCACCAGCGTCACCGACAGCAGTATAACCGTTTTGTAAAGCAAAATCTTGCCAAGCAAGGAGATAGTTTTTACCATCCTCAATGGTTGTGGGGAGCTTAGTCAGGATTTCCATCACTGGATTTTCACAAATGTAACCGTCTGGCTCGCCGTTCTTGTCCACATGAACCATATCATAACCGATTTTCTTTGCGTATGCTGCATCAATACCAGCCCATTCCAGAGCCTTGGTGTTGAGCAACATGGAATGTCCGCTGCCGGTTTGCATGAGCAGCGGCTTATCGGTGCAGATCTCGTCAAGATAGGCTTTGGAGACGTATTCATCGTTTTCTACCCACCCAGATGCTCTGTATATCTGGTTGTTTGGGTTCTTTGCTATAAACTCTTTGATGATTTCGCGGTATTTGGCGTAGTCGGTCATGCCAACTGGCACGAGGTTCGCCTGTCCGATAAAGCGGTCGCCGGCGAAATGGCCGTGGCAGTGAGATTCAAGGAAGCCCGGATAGATGAAATTGTCACCGTAGTCCAGCACTTGTGTGTCACAATCGGAGGCGTGATCTCCTACTGCATTGGCGAGTCTTTTCGTTTCCTCCGCGCTGCCGATATAGGCAAACACGCCGTCCTTTACTAATGCGGCCTTGGCAAAGGGCCTTTTTTCATCCATCGTGATGATGTTGCCAAGAATAATCGTCTGTTTCATTTATATTGTTTTTTTATTTCTTAAACTTGATCTCTTACCGTTTGCGCGGTTGTACCTGTCAAGGCATATAGTAGTTGGTCAGGAAATAGGTTCTCTCCCAATCCACGATTTTCAGTTCGGATTCCTTTGCCACATGGATGTCATGCTCGTCGAGCACCATCACCTGCCTGTCTTTCTGGTCGTAGAGCGGCCACTCCTTGGCCTTGCCGTCGGGAGATATGTCTGCGCTGAGCGACGGATTGCCGGTTTTGGCGAACTGTACCCACATCTTGCGCATGGTTTTGCAGAAGGTTTCGTCGTATGCTCTTCCCGTGAAGTCGTCGAGCTCCGGGTGGGCAAATACCACCGACAGTTCAGAGGCATGACCGGCTTTTATCAAAGGCAGGGAGGATTCAACCCTGTAGTAGTAGGTGTAAGACTTGCCGCCGGCCTTGGCTTGTTCCTCCGACAGTCTGATTTGCGGCGCGATAAACATGATTTGGCTGAAGAGTTGTACGGTAGGTTCATAGCTTTCTCCCTGAATTTCGTTGCACCAGCTCTCTACCAGCTCTTTTTCCTTGTCCGCCAGTTGGGCGAGTTTTTCTGCCTTGCGCTCATCGGCCCACGCATTCCAGGCCTCCACGCCGATGGCTCCCAGGAAGGTGTTCATCTCATCTTTGTCGCAGCCCTGAAGGAACTCAATGTCCTTCGCTGCCCCGTTTGCGTAGGCCTCCCACGGATCCAGCGGTAGGTAATGGCCGTCTCTCTCTGGGAAGGTGCGTATGCCGAGCACTTGATAAAACCCGTACAAACGTGTCCATGTATTGGCGATTTCCTCGGCACTGAGCTTCCGCAGGTCGGCAACGGTCTTGCAGCCGAGTTCCTCCATCAACTTGTCCGTACATGCGATGGCTTGCTCCGCACTTCTCATCTGGGCGGGAGCGCCGCTCTGTGAGATGACGCGCTTGAAATACTGATGGGAGCCTTTAATCAGCGGAAGTAGAGTACAGCTTCCACCGCCGGCAGACTCGCCCCAGATGGTCACGTTGTCGGGGTCGCCGCCGAAGGCAGCAATATTCTCATGAACCCACTTCAACGCCATGATTTGGTCCATGAGTCCCAGGTTGGATGCATCTTGATAGTCCTTGCCGTCTGACAGGTGAGACAGATGCAGGAAACCGAAGAAGCTGACCCTGTAAGCGATGGTCACGACAATGACTTCGGGGTTTTCCTGGATGAATTTATGGCAATCATACTGAGGGTCCGTCACTCCACCTACTTCGAAGCCGCCACCGTAAATCCACACAATGACCGGTTTTTTCTCTGCCGTTGTCTCGTCAGCCTTCCAGATGTTCAGGTACAGGCAGTCTTCCCCCATAGGATAAAGAGCGGCAGGGTCGCCTGGTGATTGGACGGGGCTTTTCCCATAATAATAAGCCTCATATACCCCATTGTCCGGAGTGACATCCACGGGAGCTTTCCAGCGCAAATTGCCGACGGGCTGTTGTCCGACAAAAGGAATGCCTTTGTAGGAAATGATATTCTCCTTTTTCTTGCCGACGAAGGTTCCGTTAATACATTTGACAGCCAACGATTTGTCGTAATTGCTGTTTATAATTGTCTGATTTTCCCCATACTGAGGCATCAGTTGTTTTTCTACTTCACTTACATTCATTGTTTTATAATTTTTGGTTGTTTATAAAACACATTAAAGCATATAATACTTGGTTAGGAAATAGGTTCTTTCCCAATCCACGATTTTCACCTCGGATTCCTTTGCGGGATGGATGTCGAACTCGTCGAGCACCATCACCCGTTTGTCCTTCAGGTCGTAGAGTGGCCATACTTTGTCCTTGCCGTCCGGAGAGATGTCGATGTTGAGCGAGGGATTGCCGGTTTTGGCGAACTGCACCCACATCTTGCGCATGGTTTTGCAGAAGGTTTCGTCGAATGCGCGTCCCGTGTCTGCAGTGAACTCTGGATGATTGAACACAACCGAAAGCTCGATGGCATGCCCGCACTTCATGATCGGATCAGGCGACTCCGGCGTGAAATAGTAGGTATAAGCTTTGCCACCGCCTTGGGTTTGGCACTCCGACAGTTTAATGATAGGAGCAATAAACCAGCTCTGGCTGAACAGTCGACTGTCGGGTTCGTAGTAGTCACCCTTCACATCTTTCATGTAGCTCTCGACCAGTGCTTTCTCTTCCGCCAGCAGGTGGGCAAACTTCTCTTGTTTTCGCTCAGCAATCCACTTGTCCCAGCCTTCCAGACCGAAACTGGAAACGAAAAAGTCCATTTCATCCTTGTTGCAACCCACAAGAATTTCTATGTCCTTTGCTGCACCATTGGCGTAGGCTGCAAAGGTGTCTGTGGGCAGATGTTTTCCGTCTCTTTCGGGCATCTGGTGAACAAAATTTACTGCAGAGGCTTCCAAGAGCTTCTCGCCGCTCACCTTCAATAGGTCGGCAACGGTTTTGCAGCCGAGCACGTCCATCAGCTTGTTGGTGCAGGCGATACCTTCTTCAGGGGATCTCGTTTGGTTGACGGCACCGCTTTCCGCAATAAGCCGTTTGAAATACAGATGAGAGCCTTTGATTAGCGGAAGCATAGTACAGCTTGCGGCACCTGCGGATTCCCCGAAAATGGTCATGTTGTCGGGATCGCCGCCAAAACCGGCGATGTTCTCATGCACCCACTTCAGTGCCTTGACCTGATCCAGAAGTCCCAAGTTCTGTGCGTCTGGGTAATCTTTGCCGTCTGGCAGGTGGGACAGATGCAAGAAGCCCATCGCGCCGAGTCGGTACGCGATGGTAACCACCACGACATCTGGATTCTCTTTCACGAAATTGATACAGTCAAACATCGGGTCGATGGTGCCGCCTGCCTCGAAAGCACCGCCATGAATCCATACCATAACTGGCTTTTTCTGGTCAGGGGTGTTATTCGACTTCCATACATTCAGATATAGGCAGTCTTCATCCATATAGTAAAGGGAGCCCGTCTCCAACTGTCCATTACCGTAGGAACTTTTCGCATTGTAATAGGCCTCATATACGCCGTCGTCGGGAGTTGCATCTAGCGGTGCTTTCCAGCGCAGAGCCCCGACCGGTTGCTTGCCGACATAAGGGATACCTCTGAATACAATGATATTCTCCGTCTTCCTGCCGACGAAAGTACCGTTGATGCATTTGACGGCCAGCGACGGGTCATAATGGCCGTCGCTAATAGGCTTGTTTTCGCCGCCGTACATGTCGTGCAACGCGTCTCTAATCTCTTGAGCATCCATAGTTCTTTTTTATGGATTGATTTGATTCCAGTGACTTAAGTGTTAATTTATCTTCTTTCCGCTGAAATACACCTCCTTGGGCTTGTTGTAGCTGAAACCTTCCTTCTCTGCTGTCAGGAGGTTCTTGTCGAACACCAAGAAGTCCGCATCCTTGCCGACTTCGATGGAGCCTTTTTTCGCCTCAATGCCAAGCTGTTTGGCACCGTTGATGGTATAGCCTATGAGCATTTCTTCAATGCTCATCCTCTCACTCTCAGGCGGGAATACTTTGGCCGCTACGGTGAATGGGTAGTCCTTGGTCTTTTCGGTAATCCAGCGGGTCATTCCCACCTCCATGCCTAAGTAGGGGTTCCAGGTGGTGAAATCCATAAAGACGATATTGTCGCTGGACCAGGCCACCGTGGCGCCGCTGTCCCAAACCGATTTGCAGCGGAACATTTTGCGTGCACGTTCCATACCGAGCCAGGTAGCCGCAATAGCGGGGTCTCCGGAGTGCCAATGCGGTGTAAAGTTGGCGAAGACGCCGAGCTTAGCGAAACGATCCAGATCATCGTCGCACTCAATTTCAAGATGGGCGCAGGTAACTCTTACGTGGAGGTTGTCACCCATCTCCTTTTTGGCCATCTCTACGCCATCCAATACCGTGCGTGACGCGCGCTCACCCACGGTGTGAAGATGAAGATCCAGATTCTCGTCATTGAGATTCTTCAAAAGCTTTGCGATTCCTTCCGCGGAAAAAGCAGTAGATCCCGTCGTATGGACATCCACGTATGGCGTGACCATGGCGGCGGTATGAATCTTCTGAGTACCGTCCATGAAAACCTTCATGGTATGGACCTTGAGGTGCTCTGTGTTATACTCACGCTGTATGCGCTTCAGTTCCTTCAGGCCCTCCTCTGCATCCCTCTCCGAGTTCACCACAAGGCTGCCGTCAACATAAACGGGCAGTTTTCCCTGCTTGTCCAGTTCTACCAGACGCTTATAGACTTTCTCATGGAACTTCATATCGCCCGGAAGTCCGGCATCAAATACCGCAGAAATTCCATATTCGACGGAAAAGTCGATCCAGCGCTGAAGCGCCGCATCAATCTGTTCATCGGTAAGTTCCATCCCGCCGTCCAGAATGATACGGACTTCTGTTGCACCCTCATACATATTTCCGGTCACATGTCCGTCCTTTCGCACGTAATACGCCAGTCCAGGTATAGGATCCGGTGTGTCGTCTGTAATGCCGTGCCTTTGAAGGATCTTGGAATTTACCCAGATGCTGTGTCCTTCCCCTTCCTGAATCTGTAGCTCGGCATCCGGACAGATGGCGTCAAGTTCCTCTTTTACGATATCCTCACCTTTGAGGAACCTTTTCTCCATAAGGAATCTGTAACGCTTCTCGCCGGGATGCTTCTTGATATAGTCCGCCATCACATCCAGAGCTTCCTGCTTGCCGTTTGGCTCAATGCGCTCTCCCATAGGGGCGTACTCAAAACCTACGGGAATGGTTATATGCACATGGCTGTCGATGATGCCGGGCATGATGAACTTGCCGCCCAGGTCTGTAATCTCTCCTTCATAGTTGGCGAGGCCGGCCTCGTCGCCCACATAAACGAATTTGCCATCTTTCACCACCAAAGCGGTAGCTTGTAAATTATCTGTATTCGATGTGAAGATTTTTGCGTTTTTTATGATTTTATCTGCATTCATTTTGCTTTGTTTTTAAGTGTTTTATGCTTTATTTTTCTTAAGAACTATGCCTTATAGACTTCTTCGCCATAAACGATGGTGGCGATGATGTTGGCCTGTGCGACCTTCCCGATATTAATCGCGTCTGTATAATTCCGGAAGAGGCTGGTTGTTAGAAAGCCCGGCCAGCATAGAAGCCATAAATTTTTCGAACGCCTCCTTGTCGAATTCTTTTTTGGAACTGGCAATGATAAACTCGGTGCCGTTCATTTTCGTGAACCACCCAGTCTCATGAAAACCGTTCTTCAGATAAAATTTACGTCTGCGTTCTCTCTGTTCGGCGTTATCGCTTTCTTCAAAAGGACTCTCGTATGAGAACCAGAACGGCACATCATCGTAATATTCCAAGATAGCTTTGAATGCCTTGCCACCGATACCCGTTGAACGCAGGTCCGGACGAGTTGCGAAATAGACCCCATAAACTCCGGATTCACCCCTGATTCCAAAGAAAAATGCGGAAAATTCATCAGGAGTTTCATCTGGATAAACGCCGAGAAGATCGCATGGCATCTGATCCATGAACGCAAGTATATTGTCTATGCTCAGAGGGCGCTCATTTTCGGGGAATGCTTCCTCATACAATTTTTTGAGCGCGGGAATATCTGGATGATTAGCTGTAAGTTTTTTAAGAATCATATTTCCTCCTTTTTTAATAATTTTATAAAATTTCTTGTTATAGGTGCACTTTTCGGTGCGCAAAGATAGCAATTCTTTCTGTTTTCTCCAAAAATTTTATTTAATCATTCATCTTTTGTCATTTTGTGTTGGTGTTATTATACTACGTCCTCCAGTATGTCGGGGTGTTGCACGGACAGTGGCAGACCTTCCTGCGAGAGATAGAACATGTAGAGGATGACAGGCTTGGAGCCTCGGTTCTCACCATGGTGGATGGTATTCACCATTTCCACGATAGCCTCGCCTTCATGCACCACTTTGTTTTTGCCGTTCTCGCTGATGATGGTCAGTTCGCCTTGCACCAGTATGCCATGATTCATCACGGGATGGTGGTGCCAGCTCAACTTTTGACCGGCAGGAATCTCGTACTTTATGGCTACCAATTCGGGGCGGCCTTGCAGATAGTCGGGCAGCTCCACGCCGTCCCAACTCTGACTGGTGCGTATCAGCTCGGTGCTTTGCACTTGCTGTTCGGGAATGTCGTCCTCCTTTACGAAACAGGCCACCAGACCGTAGGTAATGGTGGGACGAATCCAGATTTCCGTGAGCAAGAAAGCAGTGTATTCGTCGGTGGGTTCCAAAATGATGTCTATGTGGTAAAGTATCGCAAGAACCATATCTACGATACAAATCATCCACAGGTTGCGCTTAGAGTATGTTTTCCAATCCTTGCGCGAATAGAAGAAGACGAGCATGAGTACCAGTATTACCGAGAGCGTGATACAAGCCAAATGGAGAGGGTAATTAATCAGTGGGGGTGGAAAGAGAATGTCGCGCAACAATACGGTGATGCCCACACACACGGAGCACCAGTAGTTGAACTGATTTGTGGAGATACCCACCTTGAAGAAATACATCGCAATCATTACTAGACAAGCCATATAGAACATATTGAGTATCAATTCATTCCAGGCATTCTTCAGCCCGAAATGGAAAACTGCATAAATCATCATACCGACTGAAGCTATGCCGGCCAACAATACGATGGAAATATCTATTATTTTGCTTTTTTGTTTGAATCTTATATCCATAATGTTTGTTATTTAATATGTATATCGCACTGCGGGAAAGCGATTGTGATACCCGCATTGTTCAAAGCCTTATAGACGACTTCCTTGCAATGTTCTACGAATTGAATCCTTTCGGGAACCAGCACGTACTGTTTCACGGCAATATCCACGGCACTGTCGCTCATGTTTTCCAATATGATGATAATGCCTCTCTTCGGATCTATAATGTGGCGCCCATATTGGTCTTTGGTATCCATTTCTTTCATTGCTTCCAACAGAACTTCGCGTACTTTCTCCACGTCGGTGCCATATTCCACACCGACGATGATTTTGGTTAACTCATACGAGTTGTTTCGGGTCAGGTTGTTGAAATTCTGGCCAAAGAGGGAAGCATTCAGGAAAGACATCTCAGTGCCTTCGATGGTCTCTACCAGCACGCATTGGTAGTTGATGCCGGTAACTCTTCCTCGCACTCCTTCGCATTCGATCCAATCGCCGACCCGCAGACGCCCTCCCATCAGTTGAATACCATAGATGAAATTGTTGATGATATCTTTGAGGGCAATACCGATACCGGCAGACAAACCGCCGGCAACCAAAGCCAAAGAGCCGGTAGGGATCTTCAATTCACCCACCACCGCAATGGTATAAATCATCCAAACTAGCGCACTGATGATACTGTTCCCGATGGACAGGTTGATTTCGTTGGCGCGCACGTAGGTGCGTTTGTTTTTGCGCATGAATGATGTATATCGGACGTAGTGCCAAAGGACATGAAGGACGCGATTGATGTAACGGAATATGAAGAGCAGCATCAGCAGATAGACAATGCTCCCGACAGACACACGTAGCGTGGAGACACCCGTGGCCTCATCCGTAAGCTGATAGAATGGATTATAGTAGTACCGCGTGAAAAGATCCGTGAAATCAAACATGTCCAAAGACAGACGGATGAAGAACGGTATGGAGAACAACACCAAGACGGGAACAACGACCTGTTTGATGAGGTCATGGAACCAAGTGACACTGAAGAGCAAAATGTCGCGGTCTTCACCATACACGTATGCGTTGTGTTTTCGTTTCTCCTCTATACGCTCGTTCAGTCTTTTTTCCTTGTAGCGGTCCATCAAATCCGAGATACAATAGATGGTTGACAGACTCACCAGCATGAAATACCACCAAACCAAGAGAACCAAGGCATTAAAAATAAAGCCGAAGAACGAAAGAAGCAAAGAGAAACTGTAAATGCCCAAGGAGATCCAGCCCAGAATAGAGTCTGTTCGCGTAGCTTTGCCTTGCTTTAACAAGCAAACGAACAATTGTCCCAGTACCGCAACCAGCAGAACAGGCGTAAACACAATGTTCAGCAGAATGTCCGGAATAAAGGTGTTCCTGCAGATGATGATGAACAGTGCCAGCAGAATGGTGGGAATATAGAGACTGATGCCGTGGCGAATTTGGTCTGATTCGACTCGAAGCATCAAGGAGGCGGAAATAGCTGCAAGCAGCCAAAGGAAAGTATTGATGTTTTTCACGCCGTAATGCACATACTCGCTTCCTTCCCAAAAATAGCCGAACGTCAGGAAATACAAGATGGTGCTCACTAATATGGAAAACAGCGGCAATGATTTTTGTAGGATGACTTTCTTGAACTTGGTATAACGTTTTATCAACCAAAGGATTCCGAATATAAAGATCCATACTATAAAAAGTGTGCCCAATTGCCAGGTGCAGGCAATCACCGAAAAGGCTTTTTCCGCCCGTCCGGAGACCTTGTTGTAATAGTTCGTGTCTTCCTCTTTCGCCTTATTTAATGCATCAAAATCGTACTCATTGCGCATTACTTTCTTCATCTTTTTCCAATAGGATCCTAAGTCGGGGAGAATTTCCCAATAAGGCGTTTGTCCAACCTCAAAAACGTATTTGTCCAGTATGGTGTATTGGGCTTCAGCGTAATCGTAGGCCTCTTTTGTGCGTAGGAAAGCTTGTCTATAGTGTGTGCTGTCGGCCACGACTGCTTCACGGTTCCCCGCGTACATTTTCAGCAGTTTGGAGGCATAGATGATACAAGAATCGCGGTACAGTTCCCCCGCCTCGTCTAGCACAAAAGGTGCCCTGAGACTATCCTTAATGGCTATCTGGATAATTTCCCTTTCCAAGGAGGATTCGTTGTACAGCAGATTAGTATCTAGCGAATCATTATGGTATAGCAGGCTGTCAGGCACGATCTCTATTTCTATTTCTTTCATTTCAGGAGGAAGACGACGGAGAGCCTCGATAAGGCGCGCATAACGCTCTATTTCGAAACTTAAGTCGATGATGATTTGGTCATACGGTCGCATGCCTTGATTGAAATCATTATAGCTGGTCGTTACTTTCTTCAAGGCGTATGCCATGTCAAACGTTCGCTGCTGCTCCTGTGAATAAAGAAGTATGGAGAGCTCGTTCGTCCGTGTGATGACATCAATCATCCGTTGGTGCTGCCGCTTGTATTCATTATCGAAAAGCTTTTGTGTCTCAGGCATTTGATAACACAAAGACATTAATTCAAAGTTCAGCTCTTTGAGGGTGTTGGTCAATGTACGCTCGTTCACAGTTGCCTTTTGTGCCACTGCGCCGAATGTAATCATAGCGACGGCCAAAAGGCATAATATTTTTTTCATTGTTGAATGATTTGTCAACATTTATACCAAATTCAAATTATCCTGCAAAAATACTTTTTTTTTCTGAAATAAACAAATTCAACTTTGAATTGGTAGCATTTTTCTTGTAGGAATTTTTGCATCCGGTTAATAGAAATTATTTTTATTTTTGCGCCCTTGTTTGCCAATCTTGATGTTTAACGTATTTTGCACCAAGATAACGGCAGCGCGAAGAAGTAACTAATAAAAGATCCTAATTATGAAAAAGTTTTTAACCCTTCTTTTTGCAGGTTTATGTCTGTTTGCAAATGCGCAAACCGTCACTTACCAGGACATTTTGGAACAGAAGTCGGCCAAGGAATTGACAGGCAAAAAAGCTGGTGATAACATCACGGCATATGTGGCTTCCGATGGCGTTACCTATACAATCGGTTCTACCATCACCTACGGTTATCCTACAAATGGTAAGTATTATCTTTATTTTAAGGATGTTACAGGCAGTTGGGTGAATGCCTTCGCGGAAGACGAAAATGCCTCTTCCGCAGATCGTCGAGCTGATCGGGAGGCTGCGGAGCGTGTGGAAAACCGTGCCGGCGGCGTGGCCACGATCAAGAAAATCCAATGTTTGCCGGTTGATGGTTTCAACAAAATGACATCCGGTTGCAAAATCTATCTCGTGCTGAACCGTGGCGGTTTGGCTTGTACCAATTTCGAGGAGGCAATTGCCACAAAAGAGATTGTCGTTAAAGCCAATCAAGAAGATGTGGCCTCCGAAGCTGCTTTGCAGGAGTTGAAAAAATGGAAGGAGAAATTGGATCTCCAAATCATCACTCAGGAAGAATATGACGCCAAAAAGGCGGAATTGATGAAAGTAATCAAGTAAATCCCAATCGTTATGGCAGAAAAACAAAGAAGTACAGCTTATAGCATGTTCGTTATCGGATCGCTCTTTTTCGTATTCGGTTTCGTGACATGGTTGAACAACATTTTAATTCCTTACATGCGCACTTCCTGTGAGTTGACCACGCAAGTGCAGGGCTATCTGGTGACGTTTGCCTTCTATATTGCCTACTTTGTGATGTCGATTCCTTCTTCTTTTGTGCTAAAAAGGACGGGATACGGTAACGGCATGGCATTAGGTTTGGTCATCATGGCTATCGGTTGCATGATGTTCATTCCGGGGGCAATGATGCGCAGTTATCCGATGTTCCTGCTCGGTTTGTTCTTGCAAGGCAGCGGTTTGTCGTTGTTGCAGACGGCCAGCAACCCATTCGTTACGGTCATCGGCCCGATTGAGTCGGCGGCGCGGCGTATGAGCATCATGGGTATCTGTAACAAAGTGGCCGGTATGATCGGCATCCTGATTCTCTACAATGCTCTGTTCGGTGGCAAAGAGGCACTTATCGAGAGTATCAAGGTAGCAGAGCCTGGTCCTGAAAAAGAGGCTATGTTGCAACAACTTTCCAACGGCGTCATCATCCCTTATCTCATTATGACCGCCGTGCTTGTCGCGTTGGTGCTCTTCATCAAAACGGCTCATCTGCCAGAAATTGTCGAGGAAGAAAAGAAGATTGACGGTCATAAAACCAGCATTTTCAATTACCCATATATGTGGCTCGGCGTTTTGGCCATCTTTTTCTATGTCGGAGCTGAGGTTATCGCTATCGACACGTTGATTCCTTACGGTGAATATTACGACATTCCCACGTCTGTTTCGCACTATTTCGGCATCTACGCCTTGATTGCGTTGTTGATAGGCTATTTCTGTGGCATTCTGTTCGTCCCGAAATTTATTTCCCAGCGTAATGCGCTGATTATACAGCTGTTGTTGGCCATTGTCTTGGTTATCGTTGCGTTGACCACACACGGCATCGTTTCCATCATTGCCATTATTTGTCTCAGTTTTGCGCACGCTATCATGTGGCCGGCTATTTGGCCGTTGGCCATCCACGATTTGGGTGATCACACGGAATTCGCTTCCGCGTTGATGGTAATGGCCATTGTTGGCGGTGCTATCATGCCGCTGATTTATGGCAGAATTGCAGATGCCGTGAACCCTCATGCCGCGTATGCCCTTCTGTTTGTTAGCTATGCTTATATTCTGTTTTTCGCTACGGTGGGGTGCAAAATTGAGAGAAAATAAAGAGTTAAAACATTTTCCTTGATCCGCCCTGTAAGGGCAAGGTATGTCAGCCCAGGGTTATCGCCCTGGGCTAATAATAACGAATTATGGAAATAAAAATGATTGCTCGCATTTACAGCGAGTTTCCTACCAAGTTTGGGATTCCGAGACAGAGCGGATTGGTTCCTGAGTTGCGTGCACGTGTCGTGTTCGAGCCCGAGTACCGCAATGCGGAGGCGTTGCGTGGCATCGAGGAATTCTCTTATCTGTGGCTGATTTGGGATTTTTCGGAAGCACATCAGGAGCAGTGGTCACCAACAGTGCGACCGCCGCGGCTCGGTGGCAATCGTCGCATGGGGGTGTTCGCCACGCGCTCCCCCTTCCGCCCCAATCCCATCGGTCTCTCTTGCGTGGAACTCATCGAGGCGGATTTCAACCCAAAGAATCCTACGCTTCTCGTGGGTGGAGCCGACCTCATGGACGGCACCCCCATTTACGATATTAAACCCTATTTGCTCACCACCGATTGCCATCCAGAGGCATCCAAGGGGTTTACACAGGAACATGAAGACTATCAGCTGCTTGTTAATATTCCTGAGCCTATAATCAAAAGATTGAAACCCGAAAAAGCGGAGAAATTGCGGGCAGTGTTAGCGCAAGACCCGCGCCCGGCCTACCACCACGACGAAACCCGCATCTATGGGTTCCCGTTTGATGGCTATGAGGTGAAATTTTCAGTAGAAAACGGAATGGCCAAAGTCCATACCCTCCATAAAACCTAATCTCTAACCCTCTAACCTTTAACTCTTTAACCTAAAACTTGTTTACCCATTCCGCCACATCTGTTGCGGAAATGTTGTTCATGCACTTGAAGTGCTTGTGTTTGCATTTAGAGCTGCCGAGTTTGGAACATGGGCGACAGTGGAGCGGGCATACTTCAAAGTTGCGGAAGAGATACCGTTCGCCAGGCATATAGGGATAACATCCGAATTCAGGGATGGTGGAGCCGAAAATGACTGCTGTGGGTTTGTGCAGCGCCGCCGCGATGTGCATCAGTCCAGTATCGCCAGTGATCACACAATCAGCATGTTGCAAGATTGCCGCTGATTGGTAAAGGGTGTATTTGCCGCAGCCGTTTGTTGCGCGATCCCCCAACTGAGCCACCACTTGCTCGCCTTCTTCATAAACATCCTTACCGCCCAAAAGCATGATGGGCTTGTGCAGGATGCTGCCGATTTCCACCACTTTTGATACAGGAATGCGCTTGGTGAAATGTTGGGCGGCCAACACGATGGCTACAAAACCGTCATCAAACAACATGGGAAGATCATCCTCTTCAAACCCTTGATCCTCAGGAATGTAAAATTCCAATCCTTTGTGATCGTTGTGGACGTTCAGCATCTTTACAGCTTCAAAATAGCGTTCCACGATGTGCGTTTCTGGCAGTCCGTTCATTTTCAAACGATAGCACAGCCACTTGGAAAGATTGTGCTTTTGGAACGTATAAGAGGTACACTTCAGTTGGCGCACCACCTGACGGGAACGGAATGTCTTCTGCAAATCTATCACCACGTCAAACTGCTCATTGCGTAGCTCTTCCATGACCTGATGGACATTATCGGGATCGTAGGTGTGCAGTTTGTGAATATGAGGGTTGTTTTCTATCACGGAGACATACTCTTTGCGCACTAGAAAATGAACTTCAGCCTCTGGAATTTGTTCATTTACTGCTCTGACGACGGGTGTGGTCAGTACTATGTCTCCAATAGAACTTAATCGGATAATTAAAATTTTCGGTTGCGACGGGGGTTGTAACTCATCCATACTGCGTTAAAAAATATTAATTTTGTTCTAAAATTGCTTTGAAATGATTATCTACGGGGGTTGCGTATATTTTCAAAAGGTTCTCACGCATCTTCTCTTCAGGCACATCCAATGTTTTGGATTGCATCTGCAAATATTGCTCGAATTTCGTCATCTGTTCAGTAGTGTATTGATTGGAGTAGTCTTGATTGTGGTACAATAAATCGTGAGCCATGTAGTTGTTAGGGTAGAGTTTATAGTTCTGATATATCTGTCTATCAATCAGTTCGCATACAAAATGTAGCTTATCGTTATTGTTCAATTGTTCAGGCACTGTATCCAGTTCCTCTTGAAGAGGTTTTCCAATATGCAAGGAGATACGACCTTTTTGGCCGAAGATGCCTTGCTTGATGCTGGCGAAATCCTCACCGGGCTGTTTTTGATAGGGACCGGCTTCACTGAGGGCACATTCACGAGCCTTCATCTTGTCGCAGGGCTCGTATTCGTAGTTAATCGTCACAGGCGTGAGGTTCATCTTATGCATGGTTTCCACCAAATGCTTGTCGTTACCCATGGTGATCATCTTCAAAAGTCCCTGTTTGGTGTAGTCGTTACCGTCTTTGGTACGGCCGTCGCGTTGAGCAATCCACACGGATTCATTCTCTTCAAAGAGGGAGTATTGAATATAAGCGGCTAAATGTTTGGAATTGAGCAGTTTTTCGCGCATAGTGCCGTTTCGTTTCACCTTGATCATCTTGTTCAACTTCGCGATTTCACCCAACAAAGGCGTGGTGAAAAGATTGTCACCCATAGCGATACGGGAAGTTTTCCGATGCTCAATGAAGAAATAATACTGCAAGATGGCCGGATCTAACGTGATATCGCGGTGATTACCGATGAACATATAAGCTTTATCCGCTTCGATATTCTCAATTCCCGTCAAGGTCACACCAGTGGAGGACTGACCTAAAAAAGTATCCATGAAACGTTTGTCGAAAACCACCTGCACCTCTTCAATGGTGTTGTAATGTTCAAAGTCGCGACGGAAATCTTCAATGGAATAATCTGACAAACAGATACGTATAGCATCTTGAAAGCGTTTGTCGTCCATCAGACGATAGTAGGCTTCCTTAAATTCAGCATCCGTATAAGGCCGTATATCTTCAAATTCCATTTTGTCAAATAATTGAGGCGGCAAAGATACAATAATTTCTCTTACGGAGAGAAAGGCGGCGGCGGTGTTTTGAAAAATTCTCTAACCCAACATGATATACAAATCGGGATATTGATGAGGGGATTCTTTCTTGTGACGGGTAAGCGCAAAAGCCATCGTCAAGGTGCCGATACGTCCGCAATACATATTGATGATAAGGACAAGTTTGGCCATCCAGTTCCAGTTGGCGCACTCTCCTGTGGATAGACCACAAGTGGTGAAGGCAGAGGCCGTTTCAAACATGGCAGGCAACAGTTCCACATCCGGTTGCACCACTGTCAAGAGGAAGCAGGAAAAAACGATGAATGAAACCGTCATCATCATAATGGTGGTTGCTTTTTCCACCAATAAAGGCGAAATCGATTTACGTTCAAATTCGATGTTTTTCTTACCTTGAATCGTGGCAATCACGGATTTCAAGACAATGAACAGCGTGGTGGTCTTGATACCGCCGCCTGTGGAGCTGGGGGAGCCACCGATAAAGATCGCTAACAGAATCAAAAAGATGGTAGAAAGACGCATGGCATTGATATCCAACACATTAAATCCAGAAGTTCGACACGTCGCAATCTGGAATACGGTCGTAAATACCTTATTTCCAAAGCCATTGATATCTTTTAGCACACCATTGTATTCCAGAAGGAAGAAGAGTACACTTCCCACACCGATGATGAAAAACGTGACATAAAGCACGATTTTGGTCTGGGGCATCAGTGTTTTCCAATGGTATTTGTTGCGCTCGCGGATGTAGCGGTAACTGAAAAAGTCGCGGATGGTAACGAATCCGATGCCGCCCAGAAATACCAATCCCATGATGACCACCTGCGGGAAGTAGCTGCCTTGGCTGCCTAAATTCAGCAGACTGTCGTCAATAAGCACAAAACCGCCGTTATTGAAGGCTGAAACAGTGTAGAAGATAGAGAAAAACAGATTTTGTTTGTCGGAAAGGAAGAATCCGGTGGATTTCCAATAGGTGAACATTAAAGCAACGCCCGCCGCCTCGATGATGAAAGTCGTTAACACGATGCTTCGCAACAATGATACGGAGTCGGAAAGGCGGTCGGAAGACATCATGTCGCGAATCATGTACTGATACCGCAAACCGATTAAAGAACGAGACAGGAAAGTGGAGAAAAACGTAGCGAAAGAGAGGATGCTCATACCACCTAACTGTATGAGTACCAAGATGACCACTTGACCTTTGAAGGTGAAGCATGCGGAGGTGCTCACCACGGAAAGTCCCGTGATGCAACTGGCGCTCGTTGCCGTGAATAAGGCATCAATGAAGGAGATCCCGTTCGTCGTCATACGCGGCATCATCAGCAAGATGGTACCCATTGTAATCAAAAACAGGAACGACACGACCATCAAAATGGGTGGGCTGAGGTGATAATTCCCTAAGGAACTGCTCATTTTGGCCATCTCTATCAAAACGATAATCAAAAAGTAGAATTGAATGAATATCAGATAGAGATTTTCGAAATTATGGGCATCCACAATGTCAACGTGGAAAACATTGATGGAGATAAATTGGATAATCAGGATGAGAATAATGATGAATTCGACCCACGAATGTTTCAGGAACTGCCCTCGATGCAACGAATAGAACATCAAAGTGAAATATTTCGCCACATAGAAGAAAAGGCTGCCGTGGATAAGGAAACGGATCAGATTTTTGACTTGGGGAGTGATGTATAGACCATGATAGCAGAAAATGCAGGTAATGGTCACGATGGAAACCAGCAAACTGCAAATTTGCAAGATCCGCTGAATACGGTCCTTGTAAGTGGCAATGTGGATTCGACGTTTGCCGTTGTATTCGTCGTGGTTTCCGAAAAAGGGCATTACAAATTGATTTTGATGAAGTTATCTATGTCACGATCTTTGCCGAACAAAACAAAAACATCGCCTTTACGAATCACCGTTGAATTGTCAGGGACACCAATAATGTGCTGTTTCATTGTCAGTTCCTTGTTTTCAATTTCCTCGAAGTTGCGGCGGATGGTGACTAAGCTCAAGTGATGGTTGTCACGGAAGTTGACATCGCCGAGGGTGAGTCCTTCGAGGCGATCGGGTGTGATGATGGATGCAATTCGATACTCATCAGGAAGTTGCAAGTAAGAAAGGATGTTGGGGTTGCTGAGACGTTCAGCCAACAAGGTAGCCAACTCGTCTTCCGGGGAAAGGAATTCCGTAATACCCATCTTTTCCAGAATGGTTTGTTGGTGTTTGCCCTTTGTGCGGCAGAAAATCTTTTCGATTCCCAAATCTATGAGGTTAGAGATACAGAGCAGACGTTCCACAAAGTCGTCGCCGATGGCCACGATTACAGCATCAAAATCTTTGATGTTTTCGTTCAGCAGTGCGCGTTTGTCCGTGGCATCCGTACACACGGCATACGCGACATCATCACTGATGTACTGCACTTTCTTCATGTCTTTGTCGATCACCAGCACTTCGAAACCCTTTTCCGATAGTGCTAAACTGATAGCCTGACCGAACTGCCCTGCGCCAATGACGGCGAATTTTTTCTGAGCCATAATTCACAATTTAAGCAAAGCGGCGAAAATACAAAAAAAATCGTTATTTCTTCATTTTGACCACCGTGATGCCAGCGCCGCCCAGCTCCAACATCTCGTCGTGAAATTCTGCCACACTCCGTCGTTTGGCCAAATATTGTCGAACGACACTGCGCAAAATACCGTTTCCCTTGCCATGAAGAATTCGCAAATTACTGATACCCAACATTTCTGCTTCATCCAAATACTCTTCCAGATTGTGCATCATCTCTTCGGCACGTTGACCGCGCACATCCAAAGTAGTGTTAAAATCTGCTAATTTCTTGTTGAGCGCATCTGCGATGGAGCCTGTGTTGAATTGTGAAACGTTGCCGCGCTCCACATTTCGGGCTTCCTTCTTGCTGATTTTGATGAGTTTGTCCAGCTTGGTGCGGAAATTGACCGAATGGAAAGAAATCATTACATCGTTGCCGTCAATCTGTGTGACCTCACCAGCGATTTGAGAATCAGGCATATAGACAGAATCTCCAATTCGGATGGTCTTGTCTTGAATCTCTTCTGCGGTTGGTTTGCGTTCCACGGGTTTGCGCTTGTGAATCGGCACGATGGGCTTCACGGCCTCTGCTTCCGCCTTCTCAACATTCTCAATTTCCTTTTGCAGCTCTTTTTTGAAGGATTTCACTTCCTCGCGAACCTGTTTTGTCTTTTGAGTATCCGCTTTCGACTCTTTGATTTCGCGTATCGTGTTTTCAATCACCTTGTTAGCACTATCTACGATACTGTTGGCTTGGTTTTTGGCCTTGGTCAGAATTTCTTTTCTCTGTTTGTCGAGCAATGCAAATTTTTCGGCATACTCGTCAATCATCAGAGCCAGTTGGTCATCGGCGGCACGCACCATCTTGAGCTTTTGTTCCGTCTCAATCTGCGTTACTTCGATTTCTTCCAGTTTTCGTTCGTAATCGATTTGAGCGGTACCCGATTTTTGGATGGCATTGTCAATAATCTGTGGATTAAGTCCGATTTGACGGGCAATTTCGTAAGTGAAGGAGCTGCCTGGCTTACCAATTTTGAGGATATAGAGTGGTTTCAGCGCGTGTGTGTCGAAAAGCATAGCACCGTTTTCCGCCTCGGGGTGCGTGTCGGAGAACATCTTCAGATTGCCATAGTGCGTGGTGATAATGCCGAAAGCCCCTGTGTCATAGTATTTTTCGAGGATGGATTCAGCCAATGCGCCGCCCAAGGTAGGCTCAGTGCCGCTCCCAAATTCATCGATGAGGAACAGCGATTTCGCGTTGAGGTTCTCGTCCATTACTTTCAGATTCTGCAAGTGAGAACTGTAAGTACTCAAGTCGTTTTCAATGGATTGTTCATCGCCAATGTCAATGAAAATATGCTCGAAAATGCCCATGTCGGAAGTGCTCTGTATAGAAACAGGCAGTCCGCACTGCATCATATATTGCAGTAAACCAACGCTTTTCAAGCATACGGATTTACCACCTGCGTTAGGACCTGAAATAATCAGAATACGTTTTTCCGGGATGAGTTCAATGTTCAAAGGCACGACTTGCTTACCGCTTTTCTTGAAGTTGAGATGCAGGAGCGGGTGCACGGCTTGATGCCAGTGCGCGACCGTTTGGGGATGAATATGCGGTACTGTAGCATCAATGTCAATGGCGAAGAGTGCCTTTGCTCGGAGGAAGTCGTAGCGACCCATCAGCGTTTGCGCCTCAAGCAGTTCGTCGATGAGCGGTCGGATGGTGGTGGAGATTTCCGTTAATATGCGGATGATTTCTCGTTGTTCCGCATTTTGCAATTCCTTGAGTTCGTTGTTGGCATCAAACACTTCGGTGGGTTCGATGAAAACGGTCTGCCCAGTAGCCGATTCATCGTGCACGAAGCCGCGCAGCCGACGTTTGAACTGTGCAGAAACAGGAATACAGAGACGGCCGTTACGGATAGTCATTTCTGCATCTTCCTTCACGATGCCGTCTTGCTTGGCGGCAGAGAGAATCTTACGGATTTGCCGGTCCGCGTCGCGGGAGATGCGGTTGATGGCCCCTTTGATGTGCGCCAGTTCGTCGGAGGCATTGTCACGCATCTGTCCTTTGTCGTCCAAAATGCGGTTGATGGCAGCCATCAGGTCGCGTTGCAACGGCATCTCCGCGCACATCGACCAAAGTCGTGGATAGCGGTTGTCTTCGTGCCGTACCTTGAAATAGACGAAAATGTTGGTCATGGATTGCACAAAACCGCGCAAACAAGACAAATCTTCCAGTTCAATGTATGTTCCATCTACGCGCAGATGCTTGAGCACGGCTCGCAGGTCGTAAAAGTCTTGCGCGGGGAACGGCTCGTCGAAAAGAAGCAGTTGCCGGAACTCCTCTACAGCTTCCAAAGCCGGCAGAATCTGAAGCATGTCTGTCATGAACTGCATACGATCTACCGCTTCTGCACCTTGAGGGCTTAGACAATGCGCCAAAATAAGCCGCCGCACTGTATCAAAACCGATTTTCTCTTCAAAATTATCGGGATATAACATATATATTTCAGTCCAAATACAAAAAGGCGGCAAAAGTACAAAAAAACTGGCACTATTGTTGTTTTTTCTTTGCCCTCAAATGCTTTTTGCATTTTGGCTCCCACAAGGTAGAACCTTTATTTTGATAAGGACTCTTTGAAAGCTTTTTTGAATGAGCGTGTGATTTCAAAACTGGAATTGTCGGCAATCAGAATGCGGTTTTTCATCACACCGGTAACATTATCCATATTGACCACTACAGTGCGGTTGATTTTTTTGAATTTTGACTTAGGAAATTTGGCATGGAACATCTTTAGGTTGCTATGGAAATATTTTCGGTATCCTTCTTTAAAATAGACACACACTTGATTCTCTACTTTCTTAAGATACAGTACGTTATCGAAATAAATGCGTATTGATTCCTCATTTCGTGTTCCTTGGATGAATACGGATTTCTGTGTCGGGTCTTCTGCATTATATTTGAGGTTTTCTTCTTCCATACGTTGAGCCAGTTGATGATCGATGGCGTTGTAAGATCCATAAATATTCATGATTTTGCCCATGATACCATTGAGTTCTCGTTCAGTGAATGGTGTGTAGAAAAATTCAAAAAATCCCATTTTCAGATATTTTTTCACTGTTTTTGCGTGTTTCTTGTTGCAAAGTCCAACTATAAATGGTGGTTTTTGTATGTCAAGAAGGATGGGTGATAGTTCTATATCCAGAAAAAACAATGATACTTTATGGTTGTTTAAGTATTCAATTGCCTCGGCTTCATGCCGACAAATTTTTGTGATACTGAGTAGATAATATTTTGATAATAAGCCCTTTAAGGTGTTAATTTTATCTTCCTCTTGACTAAGAATGACTACTTCAAAATTTTTATTTTTTTCCATATTGATTCTGTTCATGTGGTAAAAATAATCAATTTTTTCATTGAGAGCCCGTGTTTTTGAGAAAAATGTGACGTAAGTAAGGTTTATGGAGTTATTTTTGCATCAATGAATCTATTAATGTCAAAAAACACTATAAAAATGACAAAAGGTTATTTTTATGGTTAAAATGACCAAAAAATACATTAGTATGTCATTCTTATGCAAATGATGGTCATTTTTAATACGTAATGAGTATAATAACACGTGCCATGATAGAGTTAAAGATAAAGGAACAATAGATTACGGTAATCATCCATATTCTCTTCGTAGAATTTGTTCCAAATGAAAAAGTAAATCACGTATTGAATTCAGTTGTTGGATGGAATATTGGCTTAGCGATATAGAGGGAGAAAACCAGGAGGGACATTGGTTCGGAATCCACTTCTGAAGATTTTGAAAAAGTGCAACTTCTTCTTTAATAGGTAGTTGTCGTTGTTTTGTGCGAACATATTGCAGGAGTCGGAGCCCGTCTGCTTTTTGATGGAAGGCTTTCACAAAATGAGGATAGTCGGAGACGTTTTTTCGGATGTCCTGCCAAATATCTTGTTTCTTATTGTCTTTCTGCAAAAAAGAAAGGAAATCGTTGTCGGTTATGATAATATTATTGTCAAAAATGTCGTGAAGGTGTGTATATGCTTCATGGATTGGAGCAAAGCAAGTATAAGGATAGATGGGATAACTGTCCCAAATACCCTTCGATCCCTGTATCATGGCAGGTCCGGTACCGAACGGTACACGATCAGAAAAACGGCTGGCAGGATAGACGCACCCAGTGTTAAAAAGACTTAAACCACCCATTTTGCAGAATTTTTGGACGAGATAGAAGTCCTCACCGCTTTGCAAAGGGGTGATATTCCCGATTTTGCGCAATGCGGAAGCACGCATCACAATGGCTGAACCTAATGCGGTGAAACCATACGGACTGTTGATTTTCAACAAGTTAATCGCATAATTTCGCATATAAAGTTCGTAACGGAGCATTGTTCGATTGCAAGTTTCATCTTGTGGGTCTAAACGATGATAATAGGGTACCGCTAATGCATTAAGACTTTTGTTTTTCAGGAAAGGGGAAGCAATGGACTCCAAATAGTCGGGTTCGACATAAGTGTCCGCATCTAAGCTGACGATGAGGTCGTCAGGTTCGGATGCGGATAAGATTTTCTCAAACAGCACTTTACGAGCGAAACCAACGCCGGTTTTTTTACCTACCCACCCTTTCCCAGGGGAGGAATAGTCTAAAACATGGAGTGTTAAAAATTGATAATGATGAAGGTATTCAAGCAGTAAGCGATTATGTTCGCAGATGGTGCTCTTTGTAGCATCAGCCCAATAATTATCGGGCTGATTCACGCATATATAAACCTCAAATGTACTGTTTGTTTTTTGTTGGGAGAGCGCATCTAAAGTGACGGGCAGATAATTGAGCTCGTCCATGGCGGGAATGGAAACCCGTATTGTAGGCATCTCTACTTGACGGTAATAGTGACATCGCGCGTCCGGATTGCTTCGTCAACATTGTCGCGCGCATACACAAAATGCAGGGTCTGAGTGCCTTTATCCACCGCTTCAAATTTCCAGAATCGATGACTGGAGGCTCCCACCATCCCTTTCGGCGCGGTGCTGACGTAACGATCACCGACGCTCTTCACTATATTGACCTCATTTTCGTTGATGAAGTGCCACCAATAACCTGTTGAAGCATTGGTAATGAACTCAATTTCACAGGATTGACCTTTTGATAGAACGATTTCATTGGTCTCTTTGTCAATAGAAACCAACCCTTTTTGAGCTTGGCAGCCGGCAAATAAGCAGATAATGGCGCTGAAATAGAGGATTTTTTTCATTATTCTGATATTAAAATGCAAAGATACAATTTTTTAGTACACAGACGGGTTTGGAGCGGAAAAGTTTATACAAACTTCTTTTTTACCAAGTTAATGACAAATCCTGGCAATAGAAAACAGAGTAGGAGGAAAAAGTAGTTGATAGCACCTGGAATTTTGGTTTTCCGGCCGTGCAAAGTTGCCCTTACCCCGCGTTTTGCAATTTGTTCAGGCGACAACATCACCCCGATAGCGCGTAAACGCTTCCGCATTTTCACAGGTAAGTTGTAGAGATCTGTATCCACTGCACCGGGACAAACACAGCATACTTTTACTCCGTAATGACTTAATTCATAGTGGATTCCTTTGGAAAATTTCAGTAGGTAGGATTTGGAAGCCTGGTAGGTGGCGATGGTCGGGAAGCTCATGAAGGCAGTGATAGAAGCAGCGTTGAGAATGTAGCCGCAACCGCGATCTTTCATCGCTTTGCCGAATAGCACGCATAAGTCTGCGGGCGTTGTGCAGTGCAACATCGTCATTTTGTGGCTCAACGCGACGGGTTTTTCCACCGCTGCCCCGAAATAGAACATTCCCGCGTTGTTGACTAGTACTTCCACAATGATTTTCTCGCTTTCGCAGTAGTCGAATAGTTCTTGTGCGGCCTCTGACGTTGTCAAATCTTGGTAGCGTGCAAGCACTTTTTGTTGCGGGAACAGTGCCTGCAATTTCTCTTGCGCTTGTGTGTTTAGGTCTTCGCGATTACTGACAATCAGTATGTTATAACCTTTTCGCGCCCATTCTTCCGCGTAAGCGTACCCAATTCCGGAACTGCCGCCGGTGACGAGTGCGAAAGTTTGTTTTTGTGTATTATCCATATTGTTTCTTGTTTTTTTGGCTTTTAGCTAACGGCTAACCGCCATTACATCAACATATTTTTGGCTTTGATAACCGCTTCAACTAACTTGTCGGCCTCCTCAAACGTGTTGTAGAGAGCAAAGGAGGCGCGGACGGTGCCTGGAATACCGAAATGGGTCATAATGGGTTGTGTGCAGTGGTGTCCCGTGCGCACCGCAATTCCTTGATGATCAAGGAGAACGCCCATGTCGTATGGATGGATGTCGCTCACCAGGAACGAGATGACACCCGTTTTCTGCGCTGCTTCCCCGATGAATCGCATACCGTCAATTTTTGACAGTTTTTCGGCAGTGTAGGTTAACAGTTCTTGCTCGTATGTGGCAATCTTCTCTAAACCCACATTTTGAATGTACTCAATAGCGGTGCGTAGTCCAATCACATCGCCTACGGAAGGAGTTCCGGCTTCAAATTTGAAGGGCAATTCATTATAGGTGGTCTTTTCAAACGTCACGTCTTTGATCATCTCACCGCCGCCTTGGTATGGCTGCATCTCGTTGAGCCATTGTGTTTTACCGTACATTACACCGATGCCCATCGGGGCGTACATCTTATGTCCGGAGAAACAGTAGAAGTCGCAATCGAGGGCTTGCACATTCACAGGACAGTGAGCCACTGCCTGCGCCCCGTCGATGAGTACAGGCACATTGTGTTGGTGTGCGATGCTGATGATTTTCTCAATGGGGTTGATGGTACCCAGTGAGTTGGAGACGTGTGCCACTGCCACGATTTTGGTACGTTCGGTAATTAACGTTTCCAACTTGCTGATTATCAGTTCTCCTTGCTCATTAAACGGGAGAACTTTGAGCTTTGCCCCGCGTTCTTCGCAGGCTAACTGCCACGGAACGATGTTGGAGTGGTGTTCCATTTCGGAAACGATGACCTCGTCGTCGGGTTGCAAGTAGGTACGACCAAAAGAGGCTGCCACAAGGTTGATGGATTCGGTGGCTCCGCGCGTGAAGATGACTTCTTGCGTGCTAGCCGCGTTGATGTACTGCCGCACCGCCTCGCGCGCCCGCTCAAATTCGTTGGTGGCCTGCTGACTGAGGCAATGCACACCGCGATGGATATTGCTGTTGATGTGCAGGTAGTAGTCGTTCAGCGCATCTATCACAACCTGAGGCTTTTGCGTGGTAGCGGCATTGTCCAAATAGACCAAAGGTTTACCGTAAACCAATTCGTTCAATATGGGAAAATCTGCTCTATTCATGAGACTGTGAATTATCGTTATCTTCTTGATTTATTTGCTGTATATTCGTATTATCTTCTTGATTATCTGTGGGATTCATAAACCGTAACTGGGTAGCATACATCAGCACCCATAGTACGGATGAGATGATGCCGTTCACATTCATGGCCGCCATTCCGCCAATGATGAAGTTGAGAACACAAAATTCGACGATTTTGCCTATCGTGTAAACATGAAACCCAACTTTGTTCAACTTGACAAGCATCAGAAAGGCGCCCGTGAACAACATCACTTCCACGATGGTAAGCAATAGATATTGCCAATTGGAAATAGAGGTGTATAATGAAAGGATTTGATCTACTTGCTCTGAAGAAAACATCTTCATTTCCCTGATGATTCCCATGGATTGTAGCATAGAATCAGGAGCAATCGCCCAACAAAGATAGGTGATGGCAGAAAACATGGCGCCAATCATAGTGAAGATGCCTAAAATCCATAAAATGGGTGTTCTTTGCGGTTTCTTTTCCATTGTTTACATATTATAGGGTTTCGAATCGTTCTTTTTATAAATTTTGTAACATATTGTCTTGTTTTTCAATATTTTATACCGTTCATCGGATCGCCATCCTATTATCCAAAGAATGTCACCTCCTGTGCATAATAGACGAATGTTTTCTTTCGTAAAGCGGTCGATTTTGTGGTCAGTAAAGAAGTCGCTGAGTTTCTGCTTGCCTTTCGCGCCAAGCGGATAAAAGATGTCGCCGTGTTGCCAAGGCCGTATCTGTAACGGAAATGTCAGCTTATCTTTTGGTATATATAGGATATCAGGATTTTTGTCGAATACCATATCTTTTTGATATTCAAACTCTTCAATATAGAAATAATGCCTTAAAGTTTCTAAAGAGTCAATATTGATGGTGTTGTTTTCTGATCTATCTTTCGGTTTAATGATAATAAACTCTCTGTCAATCAGTAAAATATAATCATCAGAGAAAAATTGTTTGCCAGATTGCAAGTTTGAACTTTCGGCCAATTTTTCACTTACATCTGATGAAAAGCCAAATTCGTTAAGTATCTCATACAGAATAAGTTCCATGTTAGCAAAATGTTCAAGTTGGCTCCGTTGAATCTGATATTGGCCCTCTTTTACAGATAAGAGGTTCTCTTTGTCAGCCTCTATATGTTTCTGGTAATAAGCATATTGTCGTTGCAGAACGAGTCGGGTATGCGCGTTGGTTGTCAAAAACTGCGGGTTGATACTTTCCAGTTGAGGAACTACGGAGTGACGTATCCGGTTACGAACAATTTCTTCATCTTGGTTAGTGTAATCTTCGACATATTCAACTTGTTGGTTTTCGGCATATTGGCGGATTTCTTGTGCAGTGAAAATCAACATCGGGCGGATGATTTTTTCGTTGATAGGTGGAATACCGCACAAACCTCTCAGTCCAGAGCCGCGAGTGAGGTTAAGCAACATGGTTTCAGCGGCATCGTTGCTTTGGTGTGCCGTTACGAGGTAGTCAAAATCTGGTAACAGTTCGTTGAACCAGCGGTATCGCAATTCCCGCGCAACCATTTCTACCGACTTCCCGGAATTTTTCTGTTCAGAAAGTGTATCGAATTCCCGAAGAAAGAAAGGAACTTTCCAAACAGCGGCCATTTTTTGCACAAAATGCATATCACGATCGGAATCGGTGCCTCGAAGATGGAAATTACAGTGTGCCACGGAGAAACGCAGTCCTGCTTTGTGAAACAGGGTTGCGGCAACCATCGAATCCGCGCCGCCGCTAACTGCCACCAAATAGTGCTTTTGACTGGCCTTTTTGCCCGCGAGACGATGTAACTCCTGCAAAAACCGATTCAACATACGAAACATTTAATGTTCAGATTAACAAAAGATTATGAATCAATATCGGAACGGATTTTGAAAAATCGACGCAGTTCCATCTGCATATATTCAAAAGATCCGAAATTGACGGTTTTAGGAGTCTCTTCCTTACACATCATCACCATGCCGCATTCGGTACCGCCGATGTAGGGCATGATGTCTATTTCCTTGGCGAAAGTGAGTTCATAATCGCGCACAGTCACGCGGTCATAGTTACCGCTCACTTCCTCAAATATTATGCCGTTTTCTTCGCAGTAGGCTTGTAATCTCGGAACTGTTTCATCCCACATATCAGGTTTTTCGGCTGGGTTGAAGAAGAAAACCACCGCGTTGTAGTCGGGTAGTGTATCGACCTCCGTTTTTTCGAAGCGACCTTGGTCATTGATGAGAAACTGTTCCACGACGTGTTTTTTACGATGATATTTTTCAGGATCTTTGATGAAATCTTGTTTTGTGGCTTTCGAGATGGAATGAATCCATTCGTATTCTTTAGTAGTACGGAATTGCCCGTCGGGAAGGCGTACCGTCTGCCATTTTTCGGTTTCCAGGTTCTCGTTGCTTTGGTTTGCAACATTGATGGCGACGGGTAGCACATCCAGAATGCGTTGCGTGCCATAACCCGAGGTGGTGACCAAATACAACCATTCGTGATTTTCAGATTGCAGTAGCCAGATTTCACGGCCATCAGGTAATCTTTCAGTGCACTCCACTCCCCATTGGTCAGGAAAGCCCACTTTTGCTGTCCATTTTTCGCCTTGAAAATCCTGAGCTTTCTCCAAGAAATTTTCGAGTACTTCTTCCTGCAATGGATATAGAGTCGTTTCGCTGTGAACATTCGCAAATAACGTGTCCCGAATGATATCCATAGGGTAATTCACATTCTCCTCGGTAGTACTTTCTTCGTTGTTTTTCCTTGATAAACAGCAAGTTAATAGGAAAATTAAGCTGATGGAAACGATAATGGTTATATGGTTTTGCTTCATCTTGAAATTTTTCGCAAAGATAGTATTTTTTGGAAATAGGGTCGCCGGTTAGTGGTCAAATGAAAAAGGCAATAGGAAATGGGGAATTAGTTAGTTGTTGACCTTAATCCGCTCCAAATCCGTTTTGTTTCTACCGCTTCTTTTACGTCGTGTACGCGGAGAATGGATGCGCCTTTCATGAGGGCGATAGTGTTTAGGGCGGTGGTGCCGTTGAGGGCATTATCGGCGATGGTACCCAAAAGCTTGTATATCATTGATTTGCGAGAAATACCAACTAATAAAGGATAACCCAATTGATGAAAAACTTCTAAGTTATTCATCAGGAAATAGTTCTGTTCCAACGTTTTGCCGAATCCGAAGCCAGGGTCGATGATGATATCGTGGACAAAGTGTTCATGTAGCTTTTCGAGTTGTGAGCCGAAGAATTTCAACATGTCGGCGAGTATGTCTTCATAATGGGTGTTTTGCTGCATGGTGTCTGGCTTTGTGGTCGTATGCATCAAGCAGTAAGGGACTTGCCATTTTCCGACGGTGGGGATCATTTCAGGGTCAAATGTACCGCCGGAGATGTCGTTGATCATGTCGGCACCCGCTTGTAAAGCGGCGTCGGCAACGGATGCCCGATACGTGTCAATTGAGATTACTGTTTCAGGAAAATGTTTTCGGACGAGTTCTGTGGCTTTGACAATCCTGTCAACCTCTTCGTTTTCAGGGATTTCAATGGCGTTCGGGCGTGTGGACATGGCCCCGATGTCAATGATATCGCCGCCCTCCGCAAGGATCTGCGAGGCACGTTCCAAAACAGCTGCCTCTGTCGTATATTTCCCTCCGTCATAGAACGAATCTTCCGTGACGTTAAGGATGCCCATGATGAGGGGCGTGCTGGGATTGAGTTTTCCGTTGAAGTTATACATGTTTGATGTTTGTTTTGCTGTTGGCTGTTAGCTGTTTGCTGTTGGCCATTAACTACTAACTGCTAATTACTAATTGCCAATGGCCAATTGCTAAAAGCCAAAAGCGGGCGAACCCAGAAGATTCGCCCGCTTTTATTATAATAATGAATCCAAACAAAATTATCTTACGACAACTTTGGTGGTGTAAACTTTACCGTTTTGGTTCACTTTGAGCATGTAAACACCAGTGTGAAGGTTAGCAACATTCACTTGAGCGGTGCCAACGATGTTCTCATTGTAAACTAATTGACCAACGATGTTGAAGAGTTGGATGTTAGCCTTCTCATCGTTACCCAAGTTCACAGTGAAGTTGTTGGTAGCAGGGTTAGGATAAACAGTGATATTGTTTTTCTCGATTTCAGGAACGTTAACAACGCCGCAATCGTTGCAAATCACGTGAACACCAATAGAAGGTTTCGGGTTGCCTAGCCAGAAGTTGTTCGGTTGATAGATAGGATACCAAGCTTGGCTGGGTTGGAAGTTGTCTGCATCGTGGAAAAGACCAGCTTGGAAGTCGTGCAAGAGTTCGTCAGAACCAGAAGTGTTATAACCATCACGAGGATCGTCGTACATCAACATGGAGAATCTGTTAAGATCTTCACCAATGACAGAAGCGGGAGTTCTCTCCATACCAGGGATGAAGGTGACGATGATGGCAAGTTGTTTCTTGGTATCGTCCAGATTAGAGAGTTCAGCAGGAGCAGGAATTCTGAAATAAGGAACGTATGAACCAGTGGTGTCATCAATGGTCAACGGAATCTTGTCGTAAACAATGGTGGAAGCTTCAAGATCATTGGCAAGGCCTGATTGTGAAGGATCGCTCGTGGTGCTAGCAAGGAAAGTGGTGTGGTTGAAAGGAATCAACGGAGCAGCGAAAGCACCAACGAAGTTAGTGTCTTCATAATGACCTAACACGTAAACGTCACGATTGTCACCTGTAAGTTGCATGCCAATAACATAAGAAATAGCAATGGTATCAACTACGCTAGCAGGAACATTAGTACCGCGGCCGTAGTACCATGCAATTTGAATGGAGTCAATGCTGTAAGAAGTTGCATCGGGCATGTAAGGAACATTTTGGGGAGCACCGGTGTAGTTGTACATGTCTTCCCATGAATGATGTTCAAAGTCATAAACCTGACCCAGAGAGCAGAATTGGTTGTGAGCATCACCAGATTGGTAGTGAACCAAGTTGTTGGTGTCACATTGAATGATAGGAAGAGAATAGTCATCGCCATCAATACCATAATAAGCGATAGCATCTTCAATCAGATTGAACCAGAAAGCGTTGGAAGCTCTCTGTTGTTGAACAGCGGGTTTACCTTTCAAAGGGTACATAACGCCATCAGTTTTCACAACCTTTTGTTGAGGGGTTGTAGCAATTTGTGCGAAGCTGACAGAAGCAATCAGCATAGCAGCGATTAAAGTGTAAACTTTTTTCATTTTTAATAAATTTGATTATTAATAATTTTGGTAAAAAACATTCTTACTATTCGAGGCTGCAAAAATAATGTTTTTATCGTTGCTTCGGTCACTTTTTTTTCTTAAAAAATCTTAACATGATATTGTTGATATTTTCAGAGGATATGAAGTGTGTGAAAGGGTCTGAGTTAACTTAAAAAAAACATTTGGTTGTTTCAAGAAATATTGTATTTTTGCGCCGCTTTTCAATAAGCTATTGCGCGATGGGAGTTTCAAGCGTTCTATCCCAATGCCTCCATGGCAGTTGCGTAAAATCCCTAAGAAAGTTTTACAAGTTAAAAGACTAAGAGACAATCAATTAACATGTCAGAGATTGAGAACAAACCTAAAAGAAGAAGAGTTGTGAGAGGAGGCGAAGGCCTATTAGCCACATCCAACCAAACTAAAATGAAGGGGAAAGCCCGCGTGGCGGAAGTCGTCAGCACCCCGCTGTTCAACACCCCAGCCATTGAAAAACCTGCGACCAACGAGGTAATTCCAGAAAACAAGTCGGTTTCCGAAGATTATGTGCAATTTGCTAATCCGTTGCCTGTAGCGGAAAAGCCTAAACAGACCCGCACGCGGCAGTCGAAAAAATCCAAAGAGACTGAGAATAAGGAGCCTGTGATTTCTGAAACGCCTGCTACGGCACCTGCCCCGTCTCCTGAAAAAAGACGCAGGGGCCGCCCGAAAAAACAAGTGGTGGAAGAAGCTCCTGTGGAAACGATGGTGGAAGAACTGATGCCTAAACATGAGGAAAAACAAATGGTTGACTATCAGTTGTTTACTGAAGAAGAAATGCATCCGGAGGTTGTGTCTGAAAATGACGCTACACAATATATCATTGATGCGGATTTAGTGGCAAAGCATCAATCAGAGGAAAAGGTATCAGAAGAGCAAGAGGTTAAGGCGGAAGAGAAGTCGGCAAAACGTCGCGGCCGCCCCAAAAAGAAAGTGGATACGGATAAACCAACGGAAGAAAAAGATACGGATAAACCAACAGAAGAAAAACAGGTAAAATCTCATTACAAAAAAGAGAAATCTCCTGAACACGATCAGAAAAAACCAGCGGAATATAAAGAACCCGAAACTGAGATTCAGAAGGTAGAAGAGGGTCCAGTTCCTTATATGGCTGACGCTCAGTATGATGGAATGGTTATGGCAGAAGGCGTACTCGAAATTACCAGCGAAAATTGCGGTTTCCTGCGCTCGTCTGATTACAACTACCTCTCCTCACCGGATGATATTTATGTTTCCATGTCCCAAATTAAACTGTTTGGTTTGAAAAATGGTGACACGGTCTATGGTGCGATCCGTCCGCCGAAACCGGGCGAAAAGTACTTCCCACTTACCAAAATCGAAAAAATCAACGGCTGTCTGCCCGAAGACATCCGTGACCGTATCCCGTTCGATTACCTTACCCCGATGTTCCCGGATGAAAAAATCAACATCACTGGTCATCCTGGTTGTAAACTTTCTACCCGTATCATTGACCTGTTTGCTCCTATCGGAAAGGGTCAGCGCGGTTTGATTGTGGCTCAGCCGAAAACAGGTAAAACGGTATTACTCAAAGATATAGCTAATGCTATCGCGTATAACCACCCTGAAATATACCTTATCATCCTGCTTATTGATGAGCGTCCCGAGGAGGTGACTGACATGCAGCGCAGCGTTAATGCGGAAGTGATTTCCTCCACGTTCGATGAACCTGCTGAACGCCATGTGAAGATTGCTAACATGGTGTTAGACAAAGCGAAACGGATGGTGGAATGCGGTCATGATGTCTGCATTCTGCTCGACTCCATCACCCGTTTGGCTCGCGCCTTCAATACGATGGCTCCAGCATCCGGCAAGGTGCTCTCTGGCGGTGTGGAAGCCAACGCTTTGCAGAAACCAAAACGCTTCTTCGGTGCCGCACGTAATGTGGAAAATGGTGGCTCTCTGACCATTATCTCCACTGCTCTCATTGACACAGGCTCTCGTATGGATGAAGTGATCTTCGAGGAGTTCAAGGGTACGGGTAATATGGAATTGCAACTCGACCGCAAACTCTCCAACAAGCGCATCTATCCCGCTGTCGATATTGTGGCTTCCAGTACACGCCGCGACGATTTGCTACAAGATGCCGCTACGTTACAGAAAGTGTGGATCCTGCGCAACCATATCGCCGACATGACCACCATCGAAGCTATGAATTTGGTCCTCAACAATATGCAGGACACTAAGAATAATGAAGAATTTCTTAATTCCATGAATGGATAATGATTCGGACAGTTATTATATCAGCCGTGTTTCTATGTCTGACTTTGTTTCTTAAGGCGGACACAGGCACGGCTTTTTGCATTCAAGATAGCCTCAATAAAACATCATTAGACACTCTTGAGGA
Organism: uncultured Bacteroidales bacterium; assembly: GCA_946413585.1. Taxonomy (GTDB): domain Bacteria; phylum Bacteroidota; class Bacteroidia; order Bacteroidales; family WCHB1-69; genus F23-D06. Next base: position 16,180 of record CAMKLG010000008.1, on the reverse strand, counting down.
TCGCTATGACATTGAGGCTTTGGAGTTTGTGGCTCATGAAATGTCGCAGGCTCTTAACGGAGTAATGTTGGTTGCTGTGCGTGACACGGTCTTGGTAGAGCGCGCATGCGGAGAGTTATGCCTGACGGGCAAACCGCCACGGAGGGTTATGCGCGACAACAACCGTATCACAAAAACCACTCTTTTTGATTTGGCATCTGTCTCCAAACAGTTTACTGCCGTGGCCGTTTTGCAGTTGTGTGAGCAAGGCAAAATCCAGTTAAGTGACCCCATCACGAATTATTTTCCTAATTTACCTTATAGTGGTGTGACTATCAAGCATTTGCTAACACATACTTCAGGTATTCCAGAGTATTTTGATTTCAAATACACGGTATATGATTCTGCTGCATTTGTTGATAATCAACTTCTAATCAGAGTTTTGGAGAAACAGAAGTATGCAAAAACTTTCCCAACTGGCACGAAGTTCGATTATGTGAACACCAATTATGCCATTTTGGCGTTATTGGTAGAGCAAGTGTCTGGAATGGAGTTCGAGGAGTATGTGCATGAGTATATTTTCAAGCCTGCAGGCATGGAGAATACCTTCTTTTTCACCGAGATAGTGGGTATTGATGCGAAACATGGCAAAACTTACCCTAATGTTGATCCGAAGTCGGGATATGTTCCAGTATTGCCGTTGCCTATGGGAGAAGTGGTGGATGTGACCATTGCGCGAGGTCATAGAGGAGATGCTAAAGTTGCGCAATACGACCGGTTGGACGGCATTCTTGGAGATAAGGGAGTTTACTCCAATGTAGAGGATATGTTGCGCTGGGCCAATGCTTATTTTATTGATTACAAGATTCTTCCGAAAAAATGGGTGGATCTTGCGTCACAACGAGAAAATCAGCTCATCAATGGTGATATGCCGAAAAAGATTTACGGCTATGGATTGCGTATTGAAGAGAGTCCGGAACACGGAAAGCTCGTCTATCACGGCGGTCTATGGAACGGCTTCCAGAACCTTTTCCTTTACCGTCCATCCGACAACGTCATCATTATCTTTCTCAGCAACTTCTACAACGGTGCCCACATCGGCCGCAGCAACGAAATGCTGAACATTTTCGATGGTATTAACGAGAACGAACCTGCGGATGATGAACTGGAATTTTAGCTTTTAGCGACTTAGGCCCTCGACCCTAAACTTTAAATCTTAAACCCACAACCACTATGACACATTATCCCGCAAATTACCACACACACAGTTTTTATTGTGATGGCAAAAGCACGTTGGAAGAGCACGTGCGCGAAGCTGAAAAGCAAGGACTTTTGCAGCTTGGTTTTTCCTCGCATTCGCCGGTACCCTTTGAGAACTCCTTTGCGATTTCAGAGGAAAAACTACCAGAATATATACAAGAAATTGATCTATTACAGCAAAAGACAGATGTAAAACTGCTGAAATCGCTGGAGTGCGACTTTATCCCAAGCATGACCGTAGATTTTGCGGAGCGGAAGAAAGTGTGCGGCCTCGACTATGTTATCGGAGGGGTCCATCTGGTGCGTCCACCGCAGGGCGATGGTCTTTGGTTTATTGACGGCTCCAAGCAGGAGACATACGATGACGGTTTGCGTAATCTTTTCGACAATAACATCAAAGCGGCAGTCACCACCTTTTGGGAGCAGACTTTCGAGATGTTGGAAACACAACAGATGGACATCATCGCGCACTTCGACAAAATCAAGATGCATAACCGTGACCGTTTTTTCACGGAAGACGAAACATGGTATAAAATTTTGGCCGACAAAGCGATACAGCTTATAAAACGCCACGATGTCATCATTGAGGTGAATACCCGAGGTTTGTACAAAAAGCGCTGCGATCACTTTTATCCTTCTACTGAATTGTTGATGAAGGCTCGTAAAGCTGACATTCCCGTGGTAGTGAGTAGTGATGCGCACAAAGCTGAGGAGTTGACGCTTTTCGTGCCCGAAGCTCTTGCCGAATTACAACGCTGTGGTTTCGATCACACAGCAAGATTCGATGTCGAAAAGGGTAGGTTTGTGTATTAGCAATTTTGGTTTCAGGTTTCAAGATTCAAGTACTTGAAACCATAACCTTCTAACCTTTTAACTTTTTTTGTACTTTTGCCGCACATAGTGTACTGAAAATGGAAAATAAAGCCGGACAATTTTTAGAGCGATATCGCGAGATTGAGGAATGGGTGCTCAATAATTTGAATATTTCAGAGATGAAAGAGCTGGAGCAGAGGCCCCAATACAAAAGTATTCGTAGCAATTTGGCGTTTTGCCGTACCTTGCGCAACCTACTCTCACACTATGATTGGTCGAAAGCAGGTAACGATCTGGTCATCGTCACTGACCAAGCGGTTCGGCAGGTCAACAATCTTTACTATTCGCTCAATCCTGTTTCGTTGATGCGTGTGGCTATCCGTGCGGGACAGATTTTTGCGCCTTCCCCTGAAGATTCCGTCCTCGCTGCTGTCAAAGTGATGCAGCGCAACGACTATTCCTATATCCCCATTGTGGACAACCATCGGATTGTCGGGGTCTTCAGCACGAAGACCATCATGCAGTTAGTAGCCAACAATACATCTTTTGCATTTTCCGAATCTCTAAAATTCAAAGATATAAAGGATTATATTCGGTTGATAGACGAGTCTGATGCTCATTACGGCTTTATCAACCCAAATGTGACAGTGGAGGATGTCAGTCTGAAATTCCAGCGTTCAAAAGCACGTCGTATTCGGTTGGATATGTTGTTTATCACGGATAATGGCCGTTCGGATGGCACATTGCAAGGGATGGTCACCCCCGTGGAGATCCTGTAGTTGGCTGTTGGCTATTAGCTATTGGCTGCTGGCTGTTGGCTGTAGCAATGCAACAGCCCTACTATTCCCTACTATTCCCTACTCCCTAAACTCTAAACCATAAACTATAACCCAGCTTCAATAACCCATAACCTATAACCATTAACAACCGCACCATTCGGCATACGACGTATCCGTCTCCCGCAAGCGCACGCAAGTAAGTATCACTCTTTCCGGTAATTTCGCTCTTATTTTTTCGGCAATGAAGTTCAGGAGATTTTCAGTGGTGGGTTGGAATTCCACTACAACAATCTTTTCAAAATTCTGTTTCAATACATCAATGAGCTGGGCATCGGTTTTGTTGTTTAGCACAAGTGCATGGTCTAAAAGAGATATAATTTCCTCATTGACAAGTCTTTTCAGGTCGCCAAAGTCCATTACCATTCCGTTTTTCGGAGAATTTTCGTCATGAAGTGGCTGTCCGGCGAGTGTAATATCCATCTTATAGGAATGCCCGTGAATATTGCGGCACAAACCGTCGTAGTTGCGTAGCGCGTGCGCCATCTCAAATGAAAATTGCTTAGTTATCTTAATGATACTCATTGTTTTACGATTTTATATGTGTATATATTTTGGTCATTGGCGACCTTGAGTAAATAGATGCCTTGAGCGAAAGGAGACATATCCAATTGAATATGGTCTTCATAAGCATTTTGGATGGTCATTCTGAGTTTCCCCATCATATCGTAAAGTTCAATAGAAATATTATCTGTTTGGTTGTCAGACAATTGAATGTTGAGTTGGTTTGTGATGGGATTCGGATAGATCTTCCAAGTGGATGGTTCTTGAATGGGTATATGTGTGGTAAAAGTCAGGTTGGTGTCGCTTCCGAAAATCATCTCTGCCAATTCAGGGAAGTCGATGAATGGGTTGCGGTTATGTTGAATTTGATAGACGGCATTGTTTCGGTCGATTTCCTTCTTACTGACCGGATCCATGGAGGCCCACTGAAGCAATAAATCTTTAGACCACGGTTTAAGGTTGCCGCCTATGAAGTTGGATTGTGTTTCCACGCCGAGGTTTTTGTCCATATAGCAAACGGCCATGTAGAAATAGGTGCGTGCGAAATCGCCTTTGAAACTGTCAATGGGTTCGAAAACTTGTCCAGAATAACCTGGCACATTGGAAGTTCCTACTTTTGAGCCGTTTGAGCTCGTCCAAGTCGCGTTTGTCACTTTGCCAATGGGCAGATTGCCTCGTTTTGAATTAACAAAGCCGTCGGTAGGGTAGAGGTGGAATAGGTCGGTGTACATGGGCGCGACACTGCCGCCGAACCAACTTTTCGGCACAGAGTGTTCGCGGTTGTAACAATCTCCTTCACCCGAATAGTTGCCGCATTGGTCGCTACCGAACGTGAAGTAATAAACTGGGGTTGAGCCGGGACGGTCGGAATAGATGTCCCACACTTTGCCATTGTCAGGACGTCTGTCGGTGCTATAGAACGCATTCCATAATCCATTGTATGATTCAGAGGCGTGATTTTTGATGATGTTGTGCATGGCCAAGCGCAGGGCATAACCATTTTTGTTTTGGGCGGAAGTGTAGTAACCTTGCGGGATTTGGGCGTATGCGAAGGATATGGTGAACAGACTTAATATCAGGAATGCCCATTGAAGAGACGTTACGTGCAATGTCTTTCCAGGTGAAAAACGCATTTCTTTCATTTTATACATGTGTAATTTTGTAAATCATCTCTTTCAGCAGTTCGCCATCGTCGCTATCCGCATCCACGCCTTTCGATTTCACATCGTATTCTCTTAATATTGAGATAATTCGAGTGAGTTGAGGTACAGTGTGATTGTTGGCGATGCCGATGTTGCGGGCGATAATGTTTGGGGACGTATTGCCAAAGATGCCCCTCAAGGCATCGTTGCTTTTGTCGGGAGCAAGATGGTAACGGAGCATCTTATGGTAGTAGGAGTAGAGCATTGAAATGGTGCGGATGTTCGGGTTTTCCTTCAAGTGCATGGTGAAATTGAGCATGATGTTATAGACTTTCGACAGATTCCGGCTGCCTAAAGCGTCTTGAAGCTCAAAAATATTGTATTCCTTACTGATGCCAATGTGTTTCTCTACTACAGCGGGTGTGATTTCGCTGCCAGCAGGCAATACGACCTGGAGTTTCTGAAATTCAGTGAAAATACGCGATAGGTCATTGCCAATATGCTCGCTCAGGACGGCGGCCGTCTGCGGACTCAGTCTGTAATGGAACGTTTGATCCGCCAGGTCTTGAATCCAAGCTGCTAAGTTCCAGTCTTTTATCCCTTCCGATACGAACACAACACCGTGTTTGCTATACGCTTTGGTTTGTGCCGCCTTCAGTTTGCCGTATTTGTGGCAGACAATCAGGATGGTTTGTGGACTGGGATTTTCTACGTATGAGTCTAGTAACTCAATGTGTTTCAGTTCTTTAGCTTCTTTCACGATGACTACGCGATAGGGACTTCCAAACGGAAATTGTTTGGCGTTGGCCAGCACCATATCCACCTCCGTGTCCTTTCCGTAAAGTACCACTTGGTTGAAGTCGCGCTCTTCTGGCTCTAAAATGCTCTCTTCGAACATTTTGGTGAGCTGATCGATGAAAAACGGTTCTTCGCCATGCAAGAGATAGACAGGCGCGAACTGTTTGTCACGAATTTGCGCCACTAAATCACTGTACTTCACCGTTTTTTCTGAACTTACCTTTTTTGCCATAATTTCGCGTTTGTTATTGTCCGACGAGCATTTGCGATACGCCGGGTGTATGCGATACACCCCTACAATTCATCGCCATTCATTGTTTTTCATCGCCTTATCGTGTCATCGTTAAAAATAATGTTCCGCCACTTGGAAAATCGCCTTTTCATCGGGTTCATACAAACCTTTGGCATTGGTGAGGATGAAATCCGCGATGTTGTGGCGGCGGTATTCTTCTGGGATTTTGCTAGGGCTGTCCAAGATGATGTCAAACGTCTTGGGATGGATGCCTACCTCCAAATCAGTGGCATAGCTGGTGAAATGATGTAGAAAGTGGTCAATTTTATCCACTAATGCGTTGCCGAGGGCGGCGGCGGTCTCAATTTTTTGTTCGTTCATAATCGTTAATTTTCAGGCTGCAAAGGTACATAAAATACGAATATTGTAGGCATAAAAAAACGCCGCACTCTTGCGAATGCGGCGTGAAATCATTGGCTTTGATTGAAAAATTACCCGATGGCGATGGTGCGGGCGATTTTGGGCTCCTCTTTCTGCACTCTCGGCAGGGTGATGGTGAGGATTCCGTGCTCCACTTTTGCTTCGATGTGGTCCTTATCGACGTCCTCGGGCAGAGTGTAGTTCTGCTCGTAGTTCGTGTAGGAGAACTCGCGGCGCAGATAGTGGTGCTTTTTCTCCTCTTCCTTGTGTTCCATCTTGTTCTCGATGGCGACGTTCAAGTTGCCTTCGTCGTTGATGCTCACACGGCAGTATTCCTTCTTGATGCCGGGGGCGGCCACTTCCATCGTGTAGGCCTTTTCGTCTTCTCTAACATTCACGGCCGGAGCTGTGGTGTTGGTGCGCGGCATGATGTCGCTGTTCAAGAAATCTTCAAACATGGTAGGAAACCAACTGTTTTTAAACATAACGGGTAGCATAATGAACTCCTTTCTTTTATTGTTAGACTTTTTATTGTTTTTTCTTTTCCTGTCGCCTACGCTCTCGCATCGGCGACGCTCCCTATAATGCAAACCGCGTGCCAACAAAATATTTCCAAATATTTTTATCATTTCTGACAAATTGTCCGTTTTTTGGTGACAAGATGGCGGAAATTGCTGACAATTTTTCTACCGAGCTTTGACCCCTGCCGGGGTCTTGTGGCAGCCGAAATGCCCTCTTCTACCGGGCTTTTGTTCCTGTCGGGACATTGCGATGCATGTTACGGATAGGGGACATCGGTACGATTCCCGAATAGCCACGACAGGGGCGACCGCTCGGTAGAAACGGATGTCCCCGCGGTTTCCCTTGTCCCGGTAGGGATGGCACAGATAATGCAAATCGAAAAAAACGGTGGACAAGGAGGATTACAGGCTTGCGGTGTAATGAGGGCGGAATAGGATTGATGTTCTTACCCCTTCATCGCCAAAAAGGCGGTGGCGTCCTCCAAAATCTTTTTGTCAGTGGAATATTCTGTTTTCGACAATGTTTCCATGTTGTTTCTGATCAGCCTGCAAGCTGTATCATACAGATCTTGGTGCTCTTTCCAGAAGTCAGGGCTTATTCCCAAAACGGCATCAAGCAGGTCGCCTTCGTAGAAACCGCCGTCCGCTTTGATGTCGAACTGAAGGATTTCGAACACTTTTGGCAGGATGATGTCCAATGCTGTCTCTTGTCCAACTAAATATCGGTAGTCTTCCACCGTCCATTGTCGGGCTTGCGTGTGGAACAGGTAATACATGTGTTGTTCAGTTAACTATACGATATGAGAATTTATGAGAATGCATATTACAATCGGTATCCGGAGGAGTGATGTAAATAAATGTCAACTAATCTGTCGACAATTTTTATATCTTTGTCGTGTTTTTCACAAGGATTATGAACAGTAAAACAATCTTGTCATGAGTCAAAATAACACACCATTAGGGAATTTCCTGCTGAGATACTGGTGGGTCTGGCCCTTGGCGTTTCTGTTGCTTATCGTATTGCAGCTGTTGGATATGCTCAACGGGCACTTCCTGCCGAATGTCATCGACAATGTTATTTGGGGAATTATTCTTCTGTTGGGTGTTTTGCAGGTGGTAGCGTTCATTCTCTCTATTGCCCACAAGGCGTGGTGGAAACTCGGAGGCATCATGGCGGGAGGTTTCCTGTGCGCACTCGGCTTTGCCGCGATAGTGTTTGTGGGCATGGTTACGGTCTTGTTCGAAGAGGAAGAGGATCATTTCGGAATGGAGCATCCGATTCCGGACACATTGCAGTGCGAAGTGCCTATCGGTGGCGTGATTATGCAATTGCCTGAGGATTCCTGTTCCGTTGTCGCGGGTTCGGATTCGATTAGGATTCTTTCGACTGACAAAAGTACCTGGTTACAGCTGTATGAAGGCGGACAACCCGGAATCTATGAATACACCTTGTATGCGCCTGCACTACCAGAGGGGTATGTCTATTTGCGCTGTTTTGAGGTGACGAAGGATATTGCTTTGTCAACCAAAGAGATAGTAAAACGGACCAAGCATGAGTTCTCCGACCATAGGGATTATTATACTTGCGCGGCCTGGACTGCTGCTTCGAGAGCACGACGCACGTAGGCATTCAGACTCTCACCTCTTTCCATGGCGAGTTCAGAAACCTGAGCATGGAGTTGTTGGGGTATCTTTATGTTGAAGTTTCTGCTGTATGACTTTCTTAGAGGAAGATTATGTTCCTTGCAATATTCGATGTAATCATCCACGGCGGCATGAAAATCCGCCTCAAGCTCTGGCACAGTCATCCCTTCATACGTCACCAAAGCTTTACTCCCTAGTCCAAGGACTTTACCATAAAGAGACAAATCATCCTCAACCTCAATGCTTCCGATAAACCCTTTGTATTTCAATGTATCCATATTGTTTGATTTAAATCAGGTTATTTGTTGTTAGAAACTCAACAGCATCTTTCAATGCTTTGCCTTTTACGATGTTTCCAGGGTGCGGTTTGTGTAATAAATAGCCAATGTCTTTTTCGCTGTTGTAGAATTTGACTCGTGACCCCGATGTCTTCCCCTTAGTATCCTCAATGAATCCGCACATGTTAAAAATAGAAATAAGCTCCGAGTATGTGAAGTCTTTGGGTAGATTTTTTAGCCTACGTGTCAATTTTTTCTTTTTTGCTCATTGTTACTAATTTTCAGTTGCAAAAATACACAAAAAAACAGATATACAATGGACACGCGATTTTTTTATTTTTGCCACAAATTGTTTTCAAAAATAACTCCGATTCTTATGTCCAAACACCCCCTCTTTCTCGCTGTTATCCTACTGATTATCAGCCTTTCCGCTTTTGCGCAGCATACACCGTGCAAGGTTACTGGCAAAGTGGTTGATGACAAAAACTTCGCGATGCCCTACGTCTCCGTGTATGCCTCGCTGCAGGACAGCGTGGTGGCGGGCACCCTCACCGACCAAAACGGACAGTTCTCGCTGAAAGTGCCACGGTCGCCGAAAACTTATACCCTGACCGTGATTTATATGGGCTATAAGCCGAAACATCTTGAATTTACAGCAGATAAGAGCGAAGTGGCTTTAGGGGAAATTTCAATGGAGACCACATCGCATGCTTTGGAAGAGGTGAACATTTCGGCAAGGGATGGCGTACGAACAGTTGTTACCGCCGAACACACCTCCATTGCGTACACTGACGCTACGACCATGATGACCGGTACCATAGCCGATCTTCTGCGCCAGGAGTCTTCCGTGACCGTTGATCCCGACGGCAACGTCTCCATCCGCGGTAACGGTAATGTGCTGCTGCTCCTCGACGGGGTGCCCACGAACCTCGGTTCCATCAACGCGATACCCTCCTCCAATGTGGCGAGCATCGACATTATCACGAATCCGAATGCCAGCTACGATGCGGAGGGTACGGGCGGCATCATCAACATCGTCACCAAGAAGGACGGGAAGAAAGGCCTCAGCGGGATGGCGGCGGTCAACTACGGCTTCAACCACTTCACCAACGGCAGCCTTGCGCTGAACTACACCCGCAACAAGTTCGCCCTGCGCTTCAACTACCAGGTGAAATACGAGGACGACCTCAACAACGGCTACCTATACCGCTACTACTGCACTACAGGAGACAGCCTCAGCCAGCAGATCCACGCCCTGCGGACGGTCTTCAACAACAACATCGCCCTTGGATTCACCATCAAGCCCGATATGCGGAACAAGATCGATGCTGACTTCCGGCTCATCCTGCCCCGCTTCAACACTGTGCAGGACCTCTCCAACGACTGGTTCCACAACGGCATCCTGACGCACGAGAACCGCCGCAGCGACGTGACCTGGAACCGCGAGAACCTCGACGGCACACTGGCTTACTGGCACGCCATCCGTCCCGGGAAGCTCACCTTCTCCGTCAAGGCGAACGTCTCCAAGATTTGGGGTCACCGTCCGTCGTACTACTTCTTGGAGGGCGATTCGGTCAGCAAGTCGGTGTCGGGCGGCAGTCCGCTGCTCACCTCCGCCCAAACGGACTGGAAATTCATCGAGAAATACGGATTTTGGGATGCGGGCGTGAAGTTCTCCTACCGCCAGAACGACATTTATCACAACTTCTTCGTGCGCGACAGTCTCGGTTGGGACTACTCCCATCAATTCAGTAACGACTTGCTGCACAGGGAGTACGTGCCCGCCGCCTACGTGCAGTTCACCTCTACGGAATGGCGCGACCGGTTCACCTGGAGTGCCGGTCTCCGTGCCGAATACAGCCGTACGCATTTGCATAGCGAGAAAGAGCTGTTGGACGAGTCGTCGCAGCATTTCTTCCTCGGACCGTCGTTGTCGTTCAAGTACAAGATTTCCAAGAAGCACAGTCTGTCGCTGGCCTATTCGCGGCGCATCACGCGGCCCACGTATCCGCAGCTCAACCCCTACATGAGCATGATCGACCCGCACAACTTCGAGCAGGGCAACATGCATCTCCAGCCCGAAACCGCCGACAATGCGGAGCTGCTCTACCAGTTCAAGGTGCCGAAATGGGCTGTGAATGTGGGCGTTTACGGCAACTACATCCACAACTACATCACGCAGGTGGCCCGTTTCGAGGGCGACATCCTGCTGATGACCTACATCAACGCCACCTCGCAGACCAAGGCGGGGTTAGACCTGAGCGTGAAGGCCGACCCGTGGAAGTGGATGACGGCGACGCTCGGCACGAACACCTACTATCTCCGTTCGGTGGGCAACATCGGGGAATGGGACATCTCGAACAGCGGCTGGGTCAACAACAGCAACCTCCGCCTCGATTTCCGCCCGATCAAGGGGATGAACATCAACCTGCAGTATTTCGTGAACACGCCGCAGTATTACCCGCAGTTCACCACGCGCTTCTCGCACTACCTGAACATCGGCATCAGCCAGAAGTTCCTGAAGGGCGCGCTCACGGTCTCCGCGCAGCTCACGGACGTCTTCAACACCCGCAAATGGGAGATCTTCGCCGACAACCAGTACTATCAGTTAGACAATATGTTGCACGGCAAAAGCCGGATGTTCTGGTTAGGCGTGAGCTACAACTTCAACGCCTACAAGAAGGCCGGTGCGGGAAAGGTTGAAGGGGAAGACAGGAGTAAGATTCGGACGGGGGTGTGAGGGTGTTGCAAACTAACGACTCCAAAGATTTTGATAATTCCGAATCTCTTTCAGTTCTTCAACGCTGAAACAAATGTCCAAGACTTCTTTTTCCGTCTTCATTTTTGCTTTTTTCCCACCTTTGGATTTCGAATCCCGATAGTAGTAGCGGTGGCAGTATCCTTTATTTGTCTCTATGCATAATGAGACCAGTTGCTTGACAGAAAGATCGCCATTCTTGAGGTTTGTTCGGATCTCATCGCGCATAATATCTACATCAGTAGGAGATGTGGGTGTTGATATGGAGAAGTAATGGATGAAATGTTGGTCGCTGATGCCCGTTGAGTCAAGGCGTGTCTCAGCGTCAATCTTGATGGGACATCTCTTGTTGATGGAACGGGAGATGTTGTGAAGGACCAATAAATCTCTCTTGATTTCAGCCGCAGTGGGCTCTTTTTCCCTTTCCTTCTCAGATATTGCTGTGTCAAGTGGCTCTTCAATCGTATGTTGTTGCATGAGACTGTCGTTGTTTGCCTGTCGCATGGCTTGGTCATACCATTCTTTCAATAATGATAGAGGGAAATTTATCGTTTTTTGGGTGGTCCTTTTCTCGTTCTCAATGAAAAAACGGAAGCCATATCCAGCAGTTACATATTCATATAGTTCGTCGGGATTGTTGATATAATACAATTTCATGGCAGAGATGTATGCATCTTCTTTTTCCTCCAGCTGTTTGAATTTGCGATCGGAGACAGGATAGAAATAGTAAACTACCCAATCACCCTCTACTGTCCCAGAATCAATTAGGAGGAAGTCAAGATTGTCAAGTCGCGCATATCTTTCGGCTTCTTCTCGAAATTCCTCGTTTTCAGAAATCAGTTTTTGTCGGATCTTGTCGCGAGCTTGTTGTACTTCCTGTTGAGAATAGTCGTCGGAATGTTGTGCAGCGAGTTTGCCGTTCCAAGGTAGAAACGCCATGATGATTAGGATGCTCAGTCGTATAATAGAACGTCTTTTCATATCATACTCATGGGGACTTCTATTTTTTACTTCTTTGCGCTGCCGCAGACCTTGGTGCGAAGTCCTTTAAACATCAAGATAAGCAAACAACGCTGCAAAATTAAAACATATTTCTATACATAAGATGCAAACTTCCAAAAGGTTGCAGCTTGTTGATATTTTTTGTTTATGTTTGTTCAATTTGTGAAGGTTCTTTCCCGTAAGAAATTGGTAGTTAGTTAGAAATAATTAGAAGTCCCCCACTATAATTATACGACGCGAAAAAAACGAATGGTTGCGGAGTTTGGATTTTTTTTATTTTTGCGCCCAGATTTGAACATTTTGTAGGATAGATTTGAACATTTTGTAATAAAGATTTGAGTATTATGGAATACAGAAGAGCCCAGTTTTCAGATGTTTACGAGCGATTAAACGAACCAAGAAAGTTTATTCAAGTGATTGCTGGACCGCGACAGGTGGGAAAATCAACATTGATGGATCAGGTGTTGTCGGACTGTTTTATTCCACAGTACTTATTCAATGCGGATGGTGTGGATGAAAATGACTCCGATTGGATACGCAGAGTTTGGGAAAGCACTCGTTCACAGATGCATATCAAGAATCAGACAGAAGCGGTGATGGTAATTGACGAGATTCAGAAAATAAAACAGTGGAGCGAGATTGTGAAACGTGAATGGGATGCGGATACGCGAGCCCGTAGGAATCTGAAAATCTTTCTGTTAGGTTCTTCAAGGTTGATGTTGCGAAAGGGACTAAAGGAATCACTTGCGGGGCGTTTTGAGATTATTCGTATGGGGCATTGGAGCGCGCAGGAAATGCAGAATGCCTTTGGCTGGACATTAGACGAATGGGTCTATTTTGGCGGCTACCCCGGCACGGCAGGTCTTATCAAGGACATGCGGCGTTGGAAAAAGTATGTGAAAGACTCGCTTGTGGCACCTTCTATTGAGAAAGATGTTATTATGACCTCCAATATCTATAAACCTGTTTTGATGAAACAGCTATTTGAAATCGGTTGTTCCTATTCGGCAGAATTGCTTTCGCTTACAAAAGTGTTAGGCCAGTTGCAGGATGCGGGCAACGTAACAACGCTTTCTTCCTATTTGAACATTCTGAACGAATGTAATTTGCTGACGGGTTTGCAGAAATATGCCGCAGACAAAGCCCGTCGCTACAACTCTGTGCCTAAGTTCCAAGTGTATAATAACGCTTTGTTAACGGCCTATCAGGGGACAACGTATGAAAAAGACAGAGTTGATTCCCAACGATGGGGGCGTTGGGTTGAGTCTGCGGTGGGAGCATACCTGCTGAGTGGAGCCGAGGATGGTGAATATCAAGTCTATTACTGGCGCGAGCGTTCTGATGAGGTGGATTTCGTTGTTGTGAGCCAAGGCGAGGCCATAGCATTGGAGGTGAAAAGTGGTCGCCGAGGCATGAACAGCGGTCTTCCGAAGTTCTGCGAGCATTTTCATCCCAAACGCGCCCTTGTCATCGGCACTGACGGCATTCCCTTGGAGGAGTTTTTCCGAATTCAAGTGGAGAGTTTGTTTTAGTTGTGGAGGCGAATGGAATAAGTGCGGCATGATGTACCAAATGACCAACAGCCAACAACCTTCTAATCCCCTTCCTCCAGCATAAACAGTTCCTCCACGGTCTTGCCGAAATACCGCGCCATCTTCAGCGCCAAGAGGGTGCTGGGGACATATTTCCCTAATTCGATGGAGTTCACCGCCTGGCGGGTCACGCCGATCTTTTCCGCTATGAAATAGATGGCGTAAGGTAATGGTGTGTCATGGAAGGTTTCTCATCACTCCATCCACCGCTTGTAAATCGTATGTGCGGCCTCGAAGGTTGAACACGGTGCACCCAAAAATCTCGACAATTCACTTTTCAGTTTCAGCGGTTCGACGGGATATTTCGTATGGCTTTCCGTCCAGGCGTGCTCGAACTTGGAGAGTTCCTCGCCGAAGGCCTTCTCGTCGAACTCTTTGCCCTCTTTCACGGCCTTTATGACCGCCTCGAAGAAGAGGTTCCAGCGTTTGGCGTAGTAGTCGCCGACGAGTCCGCCCCACATCCGGTTGGCGTAGTCGTTGAGCACGGGTCCGCCCCAGACGGTGAGTAATGTCCGAGCCTGACGTTCGTAGTAGTCTTTCTCCTCGTCGGTGGTTCCCCAGTCGCGGGCCATTTCAATCCATGGCCCCAGCATGAAGGCGGGGTGCGTGTTAAGCAGCGTATCGACATCCGCAAATAGCTGGTTGGCAATTTCCACTTGCCGTTCCATCTCCTTGATATCACGGTTTTTGTACGCCACAGTGAAGTCGTTGCGGATGTCCATGAAGTGGTTGCCCATCCACTGCGAGAAAAGGTTGACGAGGTCGTATTGGTAGGTGTCCTTCCATGTCCACGGCGGCCCAAAGTAATGGACATTGTCTTTGCTGGAAAAACTGGTGACAAAAGCCTTGCAGATTTTTTTCAACGTGTCGTTGCTATAAGAATAGTAAGGTTTGGTGTAGTAGGTGCCGTGCCCCTCCAGAGACGGTCGCGCCACCAACTGCGTGCCAAGTCCGTAAAATGACCAGTCCTTATAGACACTATCGTTCAGCAAGAGCCATTCGTCATCATAATGGTGAGTGGCTGTCCGAGCATAGCCCCAATCCTTAATCCACTGATGCACATCGGGTTGGCTCTCCCACGCGCGGTCGAAGAGGTATTCGTAGATTTGCGGACTCACGTCGAAGGACTCCAACGTGGAGCCGATGCCGGTCATGTTGGGGCCGGCCTCCTTCAATGCGGCATCCAGTTTCTTCTCTAATTCGTTGATATTGCCCACGAGCATCGTGTTGCCGCCGAAATTGCCGAGGTAGCACCAGATGAACGGCTGTCCGTAGAAGCCTTCGGTGGTGCGCCACACCTCCGTCTTCTCGCAGAAGTAGTCGAGCAGCACGAGCTTGTCTTGCGGCACGGCGGTGAGGTAGGCACGTAGCCGTTCTGGGGTCCACGACTTGCGTTTGTAGTAAAAGACCCAGGTCATCTGTAGCCAGCGGGCGGCGGGGTCGCTCTGCTGCAGCGAGGTGTAGATGTTTTGAGAAACTTTGGCGAGGTAGTCGGGTTCCCAGCTGGGCGGGTCCATCTCGTTGAAGGGATCCACGCCGTAGATGTGGTCGGTGCCGAAGAGGGCGATCTCCTTCTCCATGAACCTTTTCTGAATTTTGGCGAAGAGCGGGTCGGAGGAGTTGAGGAAGTGGGTGGGCTCGAAGCCGCACCACGCGCTCAGCTGCTGGATGTCGGCCTCGGGGTGCATTTCGGCGAACCGTTTGGGCACGTGTCCGGCGAAGGCGGGCAGCACCGGCGTCATGTTGAACTCGCGCTCGCGGGCGACGATCTGCTGCTGCAGCGCTTTCTGTCCCTCCAGCCACGACATCGGCAGCGGACCGCCGAAGCCGTCGAGGTTGGCCATGCGGTGCCACGGCAGGTGCGCCGGCCCCGAGAAGTAGCTGCGGATTTCCTCGTCGGTCATCCCGAACTCTTTCCACACCTCGTACCAGACGGCCTCCTGTCCGGTGATGGCGAGCGGCATGTTGATGCCGTTCAGCGCCATCCAGTCGATGAACCGCTCCCACTGCGGCCACTTCCACCACGGCATCGTGTAGCCGTAGGTGCAGTAGTTCAGGAAGAAACGGTCTTTGACGAGGGCCTCCTTGCGGATGGTTTTGGAGGGTGTCGGGAACTCGACAGGCAGCTCCACGGGTTCGCATAGCAGCCATGAGACGTGTACGCCCGCGATGTGCTTGAGGTAGTAGTTCAGCCCCACCGCCAACGAGTTGTCGTTGTTGCCAGTGATGCGGATGAGGTTGTCGGCGGCTTCGATTTGAAAATAATCTATTGTATCGGGTTGACACACAAAGATAAAGCAGGTGTCTTTGTCCCCGAGGATTCTGTGCGCCAGGCCGTCGATGGGACGCTGGGCCGTTGCGCTAAAAACGGACATTAAAGCGGATAATAATATGAGAAGTT
>CAMKLG010000007.1 GCA_946413585.1 uncultured Bacteroidales bacterium | reverse complement strand
ACGACATCAGCGTGGAAATCATCGTGAGCTCCGCATGCAGCGGCTGCCACGCCAAGAGCATCTGCATCCCCTCCGACCGCCGGCAGGAGATCATCACCGTGAAAAACACCCGACAAGAAGAGTACCAAGTAGGGGAAACCGTGGAGTTGCTGTTGGAAACTTCCGCTGGCAACAAAGCGGTGGTGCTGGCCTACGTGCTGCCGCTTATCGTGCTGCTTGTTCTCCTTTTCGTCTGTTACACACTCACCCACAAAGAGTTGCTGAGTGTAGGAGTCGGCATAACAGGAGTCGTTGTCTATTACCTCATTCTGAAATCTGCAGGTAAATCGGTGGAAAAGGGAATCACATTTGGAATTCGAAAGAAAAGACGTGATAGTTAGTAGTTAGCAGTTAGTAGTTAGCAGTTTAAACTATCTACTACATCAATAGTTACATGCATCGCGTCAGAAAATTAAATTAATGTTTGAATATAAAAAAAGTTATTTTTGCGCTTTCAAAAAAAAGCCATGTTCGGGTCAAAGAGTTCTGCCCGCAGCAAGGCAATTTGGTATAGAACTCACATTATAAAAAAATGAAAAAACTATTCGTTTTATTATTGGGATTAATTACTCTCAATGCGTTTGCGGCCAACGACAGACCTGTCACGTTCCAGCAACTGCCGCAGAAGGCACAACAGTTCATCAATACGCATTTCAGCGGGGTTGAGTTTCTTTCTGCCACGGTGGATGACGACTACGAAGTCTATCTTGCCAATGGCACGAAAGTGGAATTCACCCTTCAAGGAGACTGGAAAGAGGTGAAATGCCCCGGTTCCGCTGTTCCCGCTGCCATCATTCCCACTGCTATTTCCAAGTATGTGAAAACGAATTTCCCCAACACTATGATTGTCAAAATTGACAAAAAATACAGCGGTTACGATGTTGAATTGAACACCGACATGGAACTGAAATTCGACAAGAACGGCAGATTCCTTACATACGACGACTAAGAGATAAGGCAACAGGCAATAGGCAATAGTGAATGGTCTATGTCAAAGTTTGTCTAGAGTGAATCATTCAGATTAATATTAATATTCTTAACAATGAAAAAATACCTTTTAGTATTGATGAGTTTTATCGCCATGAGCGCGTTTGTGTCGTGTGACAGGGTCGTGTCTCCCGACAAACTGCCCGCTCAAGCCAAACAGTTCATCGCCGCCCATTTCAATGGAGTGGATGTGCTTTCCGTGCGGAAGGACGGATTCCAATATGATGCAGTATTGTTTGACGGCACGGAACTGGAATTCAGTCATGGTGGCCAGTGGATTAAGGTCGATTGTGGTTTGAACCCGCTGCCCGACGGCATCCTTCCCGCCAACACCGCCAAATATCTTGCCGCCAAATTCCCGATGAATTTCGCCACTCATGTCAAGTACGAGCATAAACGCTACGAGGTGGAGTTGAACAACGAACTTGACCTTGTTTTTGACAAAAATGGCAACTTCATGGGGGCTGATGATTAATCCATCGTCATCTGATTTGTATATTTAATTCACATTTTTAATCTAGATTATTAAGCAATGAAAAAGTTATTTTTGATTTTATTAAGTGTTGTTGCTATGACCGCTTTCATGTCTTGTGACGACAAGCCTGTTACTGCTGACAAGCTGCCAGCCAAGGCAAAAACATTCCTCAACACCTATTTCCCGGGAATTGACATTTTGTCTGTCATCAAAGACGACGATAGTTACGATGTGGATTTGGTTGATGGCACGGATGTGGATTTTAGACTTAACGGCGCATGGAAGAAAGTGGATTGCGAAGGCAGACCGGTGCCCACGGGTTTTTATCCTACCAGTATCGACAGCTACGTGACCGCCAATTACCCAATGGCATACATTGAAGATATCGAGTTAGAAAACAACCGTTATAAAGTTGGGCTTAACGTCCCACTTGAGGTTGACTTGGTTTTCGACAAGAACGGAAATTTCATCGGAATTGATGATTAATTCTTATAAAAGACCCGCGATTGCGGGTCTTTTTTTATATTCGGATTTTGTGTACCTTTGCCGTCCGAAAATTATATTTTAAATATGAGGAAGAATATTATTGCACTCCTGATTTTGCTTCTGTGCGGCATTACGTTTGCCCATGCCCAGCATTTCAACGACTATTTTGTTGATAAAACATTAAGAATCAACTATCTACATATTGGAAACAAGAATGTAGAGCAGTTGCAAATCGACCATTTCACGCTGGTGAACCATTGGAACGGCACACGTTCGCAACTGGTTGAACCTTACCACTACGGGGACATCCTCATCGAGGTGCTTGACAATGCCTCACAGAAGCTGATTTACAGCCGCAGCTACTCCTGCCTTTTCACGGAGTACCGCACCACGGAACGCGGCGAGACGGAGATCGCCCGTATGGAGGAGTGCGTCAACATGCCCATGCCGAAAAATCCGGTACGCGTGCGCCTCACCTCCTTTGACCGCTATCGCAAAGCTACCGTATTGAAAGACACGGTGTTGGATCCCCGTCATCTTCCTCTTCAATTGGCGAAGAAGGAGTATGCCGTCATGAACCTTCACAAGGGTAATTCGCCCAAAAAGGCCATCGACATTCTCTTTATCCCCGATGGTTACGCCAAAAGTGACGCGAAAACGCTTCGGTACGATATGAAACGCTTCGCCAAGTACGTGATGAAGTGTACTCCGTATAAGGAAAATCGCCGTCACGTGAACATCCGTGCCATCAAGGGCTTTTCGGAACAGTCGGGCATCACACAACCGCAGAACAATTTCTATGTCAACACGTTGCTGAACTGCACCTATAACGCTATCGACCTCGACCGCTACCTGATGTGCATGGGTGTTTGGAACCTGCACGAGGTGGCCGACGATGCACCCTACGATGCCATCATCATCATTTGCAACAGCGAGAAATACGGCGGCGGTGGCATCTACAACTTCTACTGCACCGTCTATAACCATGGCGAATATCCTGATTATGTGGTGGTTCACGAGATGGGGCACCTCATTGGTGGTCTTGCCGATGAGTACTACACCTCCGAGGTTTCCGTGCAAGATTTTTACCCTGCCGGTGTCGAACCTACGGAACCCAATCTGACCACGCTGGTGGATTTCGATTCCAAATGGAAGGACAAAGTGGAAAGCGGCACTCCCATCCCTACTCCGCCCGTCACCAAAAACCATCCTGACTACAACCGTGTGGGAGTTTATGAAGGAGGCGGTTACGTGGCCAAAGGGGTTTTTCGCCCTTCGTTGCATTGCACGATGAACAGCATCATTTACAACGATTTCTGCCCTGTCTGTCGTGAGACATTGGAGAAAGTGATACGGTATTATTCGCGATAATAGGGCGATGGAACGATGAAAAAAGATGAATTTTAAAAGTTAATTTTACGACTATGAGAATTATTGACGGAAAAATATGCGCACAAGTGGTGAAAGACAAAATCGCCAAAGAGGTTGCGGAAATCAAAGCCAAAGGTCAACGTCCTCCGAGATTGGACATTTTTCTCGTTGGTGACCGTCCCGACAGTCTCTCCTACGTGCATAGCAAAGACAAGACTTGTCGTTCGTTGGGCATGGATTGCGTGACGCATCTCTTACCTGACACCACGTCCGAGAGCGAACTAATGGTGATGATTGACGAATGCAACCGCAATGACGCCGTTGATGCCATCCTCATCCAACTGCCCCTGCCCGGCCACTATAATTCAGCTCGGGTCCTTGATTTTATCGACTACCGCAAGGACGCTGACGGACTGCATCTGATGAATGTCGGATTGCTGCACCTGGGCGAACCATACGTGATGCCATGCACCCCGAAAGGGATTATTACTTTACTAGAAACCAACGGGATAGAGGTCGCGGGCGAACATGTGGTAATGATTGGACGCAGTCAGCTGGTGGGCGAGCCTACCGCACAGCTGCTGATCCACAGCAACGCAACGGTCACGCTGTGCCACTCCCGCACGAAAAACCTGTCAGAAATCGCGCATATCGGTGATATTGTCATTACCGCCGTCGGCTGCCCGAATCTGCTCCAACCCTACGACTTCAAACAGGGAGCCGTCCTTATTGACGTGGCTATGAACCGCGTGAACGGCAAACTGCAGGGAGATGTCTATAGCGAGGAAACCCGTCCGGAATTGGAAAAAAGGCTCAGAGCCTGCACCCCCGTCCCTGGCGGCGTGGGACCCATGACCATAGCGATGCTCATGCAGAATGTGCTGGACATTTATAAATTAAGAATGCGTAATTCATAATGCATAATAAAGGAAGGAGCTTTTCCTTCCCAAGTATCATGTCTCAAATTATCGATAACTGATTTTATCGGGGACGATGTATGCGCTTGGATAAGTTAATTTTATGGTTTCCAGGTCTTTATATGCTTGCAACCGTGAGTAATAATTGCCCACCCGCACTTTGAAATAGGGTTCGTTATAGATGAGATAGGCACGGGTGTAAGGGAAGAGATTGTTGAAACTGTTTTTGGCGTATTCGGCCTGGGATTTGGAATTCACGCCCGAATAGGCGGCAATTTGGATGCGGTAGCCATTGATTTCCCCAACTTTCCGCCAGTTGTTGATATAATCTTCTTGGATCTTTACAATTCCAGGTTCAATGTCATAGTGGACTGTACCCTGAGCAAAGGCAAAGCATCCTAATGTGGAAAGGAGGAATATGGTCAGAATCTTTTTCATAATCAACTGGCGGCAAAAATACAAAAATTACATACGCACCATCTGTTTTTTGCATGAATTTTCAGAAAAGCACTTCGCTATGGTCTTCAGTATTCTTATCCTAAGAGAATTTTAACCCCGATAAGTATCAACACAACGCCACCCACAATCTCCGCGTATTGTCCGATTCTCGGATTGGTGAGTTTCCGCACGAAGGTGTAGGCCAAGAACGAGACAACAAACGAAGTGATGCCGATGGTCAGAAAAGCGCGGGTGACGTGTTCTTCGTGGATCATCGCGAAGCTGAACCCCACGGCCAAAGCATCGATGCTCGTGGCCACGGCCAGCAAAATGACGTTCTTCCACTTCGTAATATCCAGATGTTCAGGTTGTTCGTTCACGTCTTTCTTAAAACTTTCTATCAGCATTTTGCCCCCAATATACGCCAAGATCCCGAATGCGATAAATGGAGCGGCTTTCCCCAGTGGTCCCAGCAACGACTCGCCGAATAACCATCCGATAAGGGGCATTCCTCCTTGAAAAATGCCGAAAGCCAGCGCGAAACGCAACACGTATGCCCGTTTTAATGACGGTTGCAGCATCCCTATCACGCAACTGATAGCAAAACAATCCATCGCCAGACTCAACGACAAGAGCAATAATTCTATCCAACCCATGTTCAATATTATAAAGAGGGCGCAAAAGTACACTTTTTTAATATAGACCATATCTGTTGACCAAACCCTTAAACTTTGAACCTTGAACTTTGAATTTTGAACCTTGAACTAAAAATTGTACTTTTGCGCCTCATTTTTTGACAAGAAAAGTATGAAGAATTTTGCTGTTTTCGGAGTGGGCGGTTATGTGGCTCCCAGACATTTAAAGGCTATCAAAGAAACTGGTAACCAGATGGTTGCCGCGTACGACAAGTCAGATAGTGTGGGTATCATAGACAGCTATTTTCCGGAAGCGGCTTTCTTCACCGAAATGGAACTTTTCGACCGGCATGTTTCTAAATTAAAACAGAATGGCAACCAGTTGGATATCATTTCTGTATGCACACCCAACTACCTGCATGACGCGCATACCCGCTATGCGCTGCGCTTGGGTACAGATGTCATTTGCGAAAAACCGCTTGTCCTTAACCCATGGAATGTGGATGTTTTACAAAATGTTGAGAATGAGACCGGCAAGAAGGTGTATAATATCTTGCAGCTCCGCCTGCACCCCGCAATCAAAGCCTTAAAAGCAAAAGTGGACAATGCTCCGCAAAATATTGTGTATGATGTTGATTTGACGTATATTACGTCTCGCGGCCATTGGTATTATACCAGTTGGAAAGGGGCTGAAAGCAAAAGCGGGGGCATCGCGACCAACATCGGCATCCATTTCTATGACATGCTGTGCCATATTTTCGGCAATGTGCAAGAGAACATCGTTCATATATCTTCTCATGATCGTGTTGCCGGTTTCATCCGCTTTGATAAGGCAAGAGTTCGTTACTTCTTGAGTATCAACAGAAAAACATTACCAAAAGAGATTCTGGAAAGCGGAAAGACCACATTCCGGCAAATTGTCATCAATGGGGAGCCGTTCGAGTTCAGCGACGGTTTCACAGACCTGCATACCGAAAGCTATCGCCAGATTTTGGCTGGGGATGGATTTGGCTTGGATGAAGTGCGCCCATGTATTCAAATCGTTTACGACATCCGCAATGCCACACCGATTGGCCTGAAGGGTGACTATCACCCATTGGCCGCGCTCCCTTGCGAAAGCCATCCGTTTTCTAGGTAAATTGCTCCTTTTTCTCCTATTTTCTTCCAAACCTGTCTTTATATTTAACAAATAATTGTTAAATATAGATTTAATATTTGTAATTTTATAATTGCAACTGTTTTGTTATTAGCATATTAAAAAAAAGTTTGAAAAACACTTGACAACGGTGTTTTTTTGTTGTATCTTTGTCGCAACAAATTGAAGACAAAAAAAATGAAACGAAATTGTTTTTTGATATGCAGTATAATATGGTGCATGTACAGCTGGTCACAGCCGACAGACACCCTGCACAGGATAATGTTCTACAATGTGGAGAATCTGTTCCACCCATCGGACGACAGTCTGACCGCAGATGACGATTTCACACCGACAGGCAGCTATCACTGGACCTACAGGAAGTATTATCGGAAGATAGCAATGATTGGGAAAGTGATTGTGGCGGCGGGAATGGGTGACCCGCCGTGGCTTGTCGGTTTGGCGGAAATTGAAAACGAACAGGTTTTGAAAGATTTATGCTACAACTCGCCGCTGCGGAAGTACGGGTACAAATATGTGCACTATGACTCCCCGGACCGCCGCGGCGTGGATGTGGCAATGCTCTACCGGGACAGCTGCGTGAGGATTCTGCGGAGCAGGAAAATTCCCGTGGTCTTCCCGTTCGACACATTTGCTCGCAACCGCGACATCCTCTATTCCGTGGTGCAGTTCCCGCCGGATGACTCGCTGCATGTGCTGGTCAACCACTGGACCTCACGTTATGGCGGATACGCGGCCACCGTACCTAAACGCAATCATTACGCCTCTGTGGTGCGACATTGCGTGGACTCGCTGATGGCGGAGAACCCTCGCGCCAAGATTCTGATTACCGGCGACTTCAACGATTACCCCACCGATGAGAGTATGTACGATTTTCTTCGGGTGAAGGAGTTCGGCACGCGGCTGCCACGCGACACTCTCTACAATCTGATGCTGCCAATGGCGAAACAGAGTCTGCAAGGCTCTCACAAACATGAAGATTTTTGGGGTTGTCTGGACCAGTTTATCGTGTCAGACACCTGGCTGACAGACAGTTCCGGCGTGCGGCAGATCGGCGAGGCGCGTATCTTCGATGCGGATTTCCTGTTGGTGGACGATGAAAAATATGGCGGGAAAAAGAACTACCGCACTTTCCTCGGCCCTCGCTACATCGGTGGCTTCGCCGACCACCTACCCATATATGTGATGTTTCGGGATTGATGAAAGAATTAGGGCGCGGAAAAAAAATTAGCATATATGTAAATATTTGAATAAAAATACTATTTTTGCAACCAATTAAAAGTATGAAAGCAGTAGCAATTCAAAAGGTAAACAGTGAAGGTGTGGTAACCATGTACACACTTCATTTTATAGGAAATCAACTCTCTGAATTTGAAAAATTTGTCAAGAAATTTAAGGACAATGCCCAACTGAAAAGAGACTATCAAATTATCATTTATGCACTTTCAAAGGTGGCAAAGAACGGAGCTTGGGAAAGATATTTCAGGCCCGAAGGAAAGATGAATGATCGTGTGTGTGCCATACCTGTGGATTCTGGAAAGTTACGTCTTTATTGCTTACGTATATCAGATCAGATATTAATCATTGGAAATGGCGGCTTGAAAAACACAAGAACCTACGAAGAGAGTGAAGAATTGTCTGGATATGTTATGGATTTGCAGAAGTTTGATGGAATTATTAAAATGGGTGTTGACAGAGGGTTGTTATATGTGACAGAAACGGCGATAGAAGGTATTAATAATCAAGTATTCACAATATGAATCCGATCAAAATTTTTCAGGATGAACTGAACGAAATTCCTGACGATGTCAAAAAGGAGGTGGATTGGTCGTTCGCGATTGCTGACAAGATAGAGAAAGTATTGAATGAGCGAAACATCACCCATAAGGAATGGGCTTCCCAAATTGGTAAAACAGAGGCTGAAATATCTCGATGGGTCAGTGGAACGCACAATTTCACGCTTCGGACACTGGCAAAAATATCTGTCGCACTTGGAGAAGATTTGATAAAGCTGGAATAGAAAAATTTTGTATTTTTGCCGCCGAATTTTTTAACCCTTAAAAAAACGTATTTATGGCAACAAGAATCAGATTACAAAGACGCGGTAAAAAGAACCAACCTTTTTACCACCTTGTAATTGCGGATGGTCGAGCACCACGTGACGGACGTTTTATCGAAGATCTGGGCACCTACAACCCTCTGACCAATCCTGCAACTCTCAACATCAATTTCGACAGAGCTTTGTATTGGTTGGAAGTGGGCGCCACTCCTTCTGATACAGCCCGTGCGATTCTCAAACGTGAAGGTGTTTACATGATGAAACACCTCAAAGGCGGTGTGGCCAAGGGCGCTTTCAGTGAGACTGAGGCTCAACGCAGATTCGACGCTTGGAAGCAGGAGAAAAACTCCAAACTGAAAGACGTTGAAAATGCCGAGAGAGAAGCCAAGCGCAAAGTCGTGAAAGAGCGTCTCGCTGCTGAAACAAAAGTGAAAGAAGCCATCTCCGCAAAAGTGGCCGCTAAGGCTGCTGAAATCGCCGCCGCTCAGGCAAAGGCCGCTCAAGAAGCCGCTGAAGCCGCTGCCGCCGAGGCCGCTGCTGAAGAAGCTCCCGCCGCCGAAGCCGAACAACCGGCTGCAGAATAGTTTTTTCCGCCTTATCATGGCAGACAAAAACTTCTACTATTTAGGCACACTAACAAAACCTTTCGGACTGAAAGGCGAGTTGTGTGCCTTTTTTGATGTGGATGATTGCGAACGCTACCTCGACCTCGATGCAGTCTTCATTGAAACCGACGGCGAAATGCTCCCCTTTATGGTTGAGAATCTGCAATATCGCGGCAACAATCAGTTTGTCGTCAAATTGCAAGATGTGGACATAAACAACGTGCGCGAATTTGTGCAGACAGAACTCTACCTGCCCCTCGACCGCCTGCCGAAGCTTTCCGGCAACCGCTTCTATTTTCACGAAGTGATTGGTTTCAAGGTCATTGATAACCGCCTGGGAGAAATTGGCACTTGCAAGGATTTCATGGAACTGGCCAACAACCCGTTGATGCAGGTTGACCACGACGGTGCCGAAATCCTCATCCCCGCCTCACAACAATTCGTCACCACAGTTGACCGGGAAAACAAAGTCCTTTACGTGGACACACCTGACGGTTTGGTGGATTTGTATCTTAATCGCTGACAAACCGCTTTCCGAAAAAAATCGTATCTTTGCCCCGTTTTTCGAATAACAGGAAATATGAAAATGGATATTCTGCTCGGCCTGCAATGGGGCGACGAAGGTAAAGGTAAAATCGTGGACGTACTTACGCCCAAATATGATGTGATTGCCCGTTTCCAAGGTGGTCCCAATGCCGGACACTCCCTGGAATTCAACGGTATCCGTCACGTGTTGCACATCATCCCGTCTGGCATCTTCCACAAGGAGAAAACCAACATTATCGGCAATGGTGTGGTCATCGACCCGATTATCTTCGAAGAAGAAATCAATGCGCTGATACACATGGGACTGACACCCACCGACAACCTTTTCATCTCCCGTAAGGCCCACTTGATTCTGCCCACGCACAAACTGCTCGATGCCGCACAAGAAGCCCACAAAGGCAACATGAAAATCGGTTCCACACTGAAGGGCATCGGACCGACATACACCGACAAGACCGCCCGCACAGGATTGCGCGTCTGCGACCTCGAATCCCCTGATTTTGAGGCCAAGTACCGCAAAAACATCGAAGATCACATCGAAATCCTGAAGAATTTCCATTTTGACTATGCCGAAAAACTCGCCGAATTAGATACCCAATGGCGCAAATCATTGGAAACGCTTCGGAAATTCACATTTATTGATAGCGAATACGTTGTTCACCAATATCTTACCGAAGAAAAAACAGTTCTGGCCGAAGGTGCGCAAGGCACGCTGCTGGATCTCGAATTCGGCGCTTATCCGTTCGTGACCTCTTCCAACACCATCGCCGCAGGCGCATTCACCGGACTCGGACTTGCTCCGCACTACGCCGGTCGTGTTTTCGGTATCGTGAAAGCCTACTGCACCCGCGTGGGCAGCGGACCCTTCCCGACAGAACTCTTCGACGAAACCGGCGAATTTCTCCGCAAGGAAGGTAACGAATATGGCGCAACAACCGGAAGACCAAGACGTTGTGGTTGGCTTGACCTGGTGGCTCTCCAATATGCTTTGATGATCAACGGCGTGACCGATATCGCCCTCACCAAGGCCGACGTGCTTGACAAATTCGACGAAATCAAAGTCTGCACAGCATATCGCGTCAATGGAGAACTCACCGACCGGATGCCTTCCGCCAACGACGTGGAAATTGAACCCGTCTATACTACCCTGCCCGGCTGGAAAGCGGATATTTCCAATTGCAAAACGTACGAAGAACTTCCGAAAACCTTCAAGGATTACATCCAATTCATTGAAGATAAGACTAATACGAAAATTTCTATCGTCTCTGTCAGCCCCGACCGCGAAGGTACTATCTTCAGATAGCCTTCATCGTTTTTCATCGTTTTTTCATCGTCCTTCATCGAATGCGTTCCTCCTCAAAAGACTGGATTCTTTCGTTCCTATGTTGTACACTGCTCCTGGCGGGCAGCCTTTTCGCTTTTGCACAAAACTCACCGGCAAATGACGAACTGCTACAGCTACTCCAACAATCGATGAAAAGCAACTTTGACTCGCTGCAACACACAAACTACCCTGTTTATTTCATGGCTTACCGGCTGAGTGAAAAAACAGAACACCAAACAAGTGCCAATTTTGGTTACATCTATGACAATATATCCTCGAAATCCGTTTTTTTGACCATTGAAATCCGTGTCGGCTCGCCTGAAACAGATAATTACCACTTTCTTTCCTCTCGAAACAACTGTAATGTCACGCAGATTGCGCTGCCATTGGACTATGACTCGAACTTGATTAAAAAAATCCTGACTCAGGAAACAAATCAAGCATACTCCAAAGCAGTTATACAATTTGTTGAAAATCAAACATTCTCCGCTATTTTACAACAGGATGACAAAGAACCCTATGCATTCCTGATATCGGATTTCGATCAGTATTATGAACCGCCGCTTCTTGACTCACATTGGGATGAAGAGAATATAGCCCAAAGTCTTCGTCACTGCACAAAGGAGACTATTCCGTCCCCGGAACTAACCGAATTATCCGCCAATCTCGTTTTCCAAACCAATCGTAAATATTTGGTTACCAGTGAGAACCGAAGTGTTGTAGAAAACCATTGTTCGACTACCCTGACGTTGAAAACTGAAGGATTGTCCTCTAATAACAATCTTGAACATATTGAACACCAATATTTTACAAAATTTCCCGACCAACTTCCAGATGCAGATGTGTTACAAAAAGAGATGCAAAATATGGTAGTTCAGCTATCAAACGTACTTCATATCTCTAACTATTCTTCAAATGGTACGATTGAATATGAGGACATGAACATTCCTGTCCTTCTTTCCGGAAAAACAGCTTCCATTTTGGCTCATCACCTGTTTGGACACGAGATGGAAAATAATCGACACAACTTGGTGAAAGGGACAATTATTCCGGAAGAGTTTTCCGTCATCTGTGACCCGACAATCACAAAATATAACGGCAATATCCTGAGCGGAAGTTATCAATTTGACGACGAAGGTATTGTTAGTCAGGCTATTTCATTGATTGACAAAGGTGTGCCGGATCAAATTCCCGCTACCCGTACACAGAAACCCGGTTCCTCTTACTCAAACGGACATGCACGGGGCAATCGACAAATGCCCGCACCAAGACAATCAAATCTAATCGTAACAACAAGTAAACCAAAAAATTACGATCAGTTAAAAACACAATTGCTTGCAGAGGCCCGGCAACAAAATAAAGAATTCGGATTGTATGTGGAAGATGCCGAGATTCGCTGCGACACCACACGTGGAATCCTAACGATTTATCCTACTGTTTGTTATAAAGTCTTCACCCATAATCTTCCCGATGAGGAAGTGCGTGATATTATTGTCTGTGGCAGTACTCAACAATGGTTCAACAACCTGATTGCCGGAGGGGATGCTTCCGGCAGTGTCTCCATCGTCTGTCATAACATGAATGACGAGATAATCACACACAGTTGCTCCCCAGCCCTTCTTTTCCGACAAGCAGAGATACACCCCATTGTCAAAAACCATGAAAAACGTATTGTAAATCAAATCGTTGCACCAACATCGGACACAAAAGAGAATTTATCCGAATTATTTCTTCAAACCGCACAAGAGGAATGGACTACGGATGTCAAAGAAATGACGGTTGGCGACATCAACGCTCCCTATTATCAAGAGTATTTAATGACCGATGCCCGTCTTTTCACCGTTGAAGCATCCGAAGGGAGCCTATTCTATTCTAATGAAAAACAAGTTCGGAATTTAACCCCTAAAGTGTTGTTGGGGAGCGATTTATCTAACAACAATCTTTATGAGGTGCCAGATGCGATTCCAACGAGCTATAAATTGCCCATTGACAATCGAAACGGGGTTTTCGTCCGTGACTTCCGCAAAGCCACGGAAGCGGAATACCTGAAAGCGGTCACTCAATGGGAAATTAAGAAAACAACCACACTGCAGACCGATAAAAAGCATCCTAGTGAGCGTTCCTACACGAATTCCATACAATCTTTTGATGAACATTCCTTCAATCTCCCGACGCTGGACAATTTAGAACTCCTCGCCCGTGAAACTTCCGCTTCTCTTGACAAATACGGCTTATTTAGCCATTCTGGCGTCAACATTTATGTCATGATGGGAAATGTTTACTATTGGAACAGCGAGAAAATTGTCTATGTTCGTCCGGTTTACGTTATCGGAATGCAACTTTACGGGACAATGCAATTGACTGACGGAGAGGACTATTCGGATGGCAGAACGATTTTCTTTCCCTGCACAGATTCCCTGTTTTCTACGCAATATGTTCAAAATGAGATGGATTTGCTGATCCGCCATTTCAAAAACGTGAAAAAATCGAGAACTCCGTTTGATGGCAACTATTTTGGACCGATATTGGTGGAAAACGAGGCGGTGGGACAACTGCTGGTTACAACACTGTTGGAGCATACGCCTAATTTGCTGGCATATCGAGAGTCTCATCTGACTCCATCGCACCAAACAAACAAAAAATCTTTTGAAGACAAACTGGACAAAAAGATTGTTTCAACAAAAATTTCTGTTACAGCAAACAAATTTGGCGATGCGTTTGACCAGGCAACATTTTGCCGACACGACAAAACGGATGCGGATGGCGTGGAAATAACTGAAACTGAAATTATCAGGAATGGTGAACTGATCACATTATTGGGAAATCGAAACATCACTAAATCAACGCCTTACAGCAATGGATTCCAGCAACTGGCCATCAACAAGGAAGGTTGTTTCGCCACCCAAGGAGGTAACCGCATTGACTTTGAACACAAATCAACGGTGCCACATTCAAAACTCAAGCAAATGCTCATCAAGGAGGCAAAAAAACAAGGATGCCAGTATGCGTACATTCTCCGACAGATGTATGATCAATCACTTCAGAATATCACTGCTGATAAACCGCTCAACACCAAGTTGTTACAACTCTACCGTGTGGATGTGCATACGGGTAAAGAAATTCCCGTCACAGGAGCTTCCATAAATGGTTTCAATTTCTATATGCTTGACAATATTGTTGCTGTATCCAACCAAAACACCGCCTTTCCTGTCATGATGAAGGTCAACGGCACTTCTGGCACTCGCGATTTCCCCTTCGCCGGTGTGCCTACGTGCATTGTCGCGCCTGATGGGTTGTTGTTGAA
Organism: uncultured Bacteroidales bacterium; assembly: GCA_946413585.1. Lineage (GTDB taxonomy): Bacteria > Bacteroidota > Bacteroidia > Bacteroidales > WCHB1-69 > F23-D06. The sequence continues at coordinate 60,599 of CAMKLG010000007.1, read as the reverse complement.
ATCAGCGTTTTTGCACCCGTAGCGATGCTATGCATAGCGTCTCCACTTACGTTTCTTCGTTCATTTTGATCGGGATAATTCTGACAACAATCATATCTACTCCTCATTCTGCATTCTACATTCTACATTTAAAAAAATCGTACCTTTGCGCCCTAATTTTTGAATATGCTTAAGATTGAAGATTTACACGTATCCATCAAGGATAGAGAGATATTGAAAGGCGTGAATTTGGAGGTGAAAGCGGGGGAAGTGCACGCCATTATGGGTCCGAATGGCACCGGAAAAAGCACGTTGGCATCCGCCATCGCCGGCAAGAGCGGCTACGAAGTGACGCAGGGAAATGTCTGGTTCAAAGGCAAAAACCTGCTGGATTTGTCCATTGAGGACCGCGCCCGCGAAGGCGTCTTCATCGGTTTCCAATACCCGGTGGAGATCCCCGGCGTGAGCATCGCCAACTTCATGCGCACCGCCCTCAACGAGGTGCGCAAATACCGCGGCCTCGACCCGCTCAACGGCGCCCAGTTCCTCAAACTGATGGCCGAGAAGCAGAAAGTGGTGGAACTGACTGACAAGCTCAGCAACCGCTCCGTGAACGAGGGCTTCTCCGGCGGCGAGAAAAAGCGCAACGAGATCTTCCAGATGGCGCTCCTCGACCCCTACCTTGCCATCCTCGACGAGACCGACTCCGGCCTCGACATCGACGCGCTCCGCGTGGTGGCCAACGGTATCAACCACCTGCGCGGCGCAGACAAAGCCATCATCGTCATCACTCACTACCAGAGACTGTTGGACTACATCGTCCCCGATGTGGTGCATGTGCTTTTCGATGGCAAAATCGTGAAATCGGGTCCGAAAGAGCTGGCTCTCGAACTGGAGGAGCGCGGTTACGACTGGATTAAGGAAGAATACGAACAGGGCAAGTTATGAGAGCGTTCACACAATTCATCCAGGGACTTTTCAACGAAAACCAGGCGCAATATCCTGACGGCGGGCAGGCGGCCATCCGCGACCTCCGTCGGAAAGCGATGGACCTTTTCTTGCAGAAAGAGCTGCCCGACAAGCATTTGCAAGGCTGGCAACAGTCGGTGCTGAACAAGAAGGTGAAAACCGACTACATCCAAAAGCTACAACCCGATCCGTACCGCCCGTTGGCGGAGTATTTCCAGTGCCGCGTGCAGGATCTGCACCCCACGGTTCTTCCGGTCAGCAATGGTTGGTATATTTCTGAGAAACAGGAGGTTACTGTTGACGAACAGGGCGTGATCACGGGCAGTCTGTTCGCAGCCATCCGTCAATATCCCGAGTTAGTGTTGCCGCTGTTAGCACATGCTTACTTGGAGAAAGAGAACGGCTTGGTGGCCCTCAACGAAGCCCTCTTCAATGACGGTGCTTTTATCTATATTCCTGACAACGTGAAGGTTGAGAAACCGATGCAGATTGTCTCGCTGATGAACACCACTGATCCGTTGTTAGTCAACAACCGTCACCTCATCGTGATGGGAAAGAACACCGAACTCTCTGTTATCCAGTGCGATGACTCCATCCAAAAGGAATCCTCCTTCTCGAATATCGTTTCGGAGATTTACTTGGGCGAGAATGCGCACCTGCATTACTACAAAACCGAGAACAAGGATGCGGCTTCCATGCTGCTGAACCACGTGTTCGTGCATCAGCAGAGCTATTCGACCTTCACCTCCACGGCCATCACGTTCAACGCGGGCTACATTTGTAACACCTTCCACGTCAACCTCAACGAGCCGATGGCGGAAGCCAAGCTGTATGGCTTGTATCTCGTTGACAAAGAGCAGGTTTGCGATAACCACATCTTCATCAACCATGCCGCGCCAGACTGCAAGAGCTACCAGCTTTACAAGGGCATTATGGACGATGAGGCTTCCGCGAATTTCCACGGGCACATCCTCGTGGCACAAGATTCGCAGCGTACGGCGGCCTTCCAGACCAACAAGAACCTGCTGCTGACCGACAAGGCGCACGTCACCACGAAGCCGTTCTTGGAGATCTACGCCGACGATGTGCAGTGCAGTCACGGCGCCACGGTGGGACAGCTGGACGAAGAGGCGTTGTACTATCTGCGCACTCGCGGCATCGGCGAAGCGGCGGCCAACCGTCTGCTCATGTTCGCCTTCGCCAACGAAATCGTGCAAAACGTGACCATCGAAGCCCTCCGCGACCGTCTCAGCAACATGGTGCAGCACCGTCTGCACGGGGAATTGAACGTCTGTGCGCAATGTATGTTGAACAATAATATCGTGTTCCCGATAACGTTGGAGGAATAACGTTACTGAACCATCCCTGCGCTACCGAGCTCTTGCCCCTCCGGGGCTGTTCAAGGAAATGGTATAATACAGTTCACTCTTCACTAATCACTGATCACTATGAAGATAAAACTGATATGGATCGGCAAGCCCGACGGCGACATCTTCGATGAGGCCATCAAGTACTATGCGGGCAGGATTTCCGCCTATTTCCCGTACGAGATGGTGGCGATTCCGTATTTGAAGAACGCCAAGTCCATGCCGGTGGAGGAGCAGAAGAAACGCGAAGGGGAGCTGATTCTCAAGAAGATAGATTCGGACGAATACGTGGTATTGTGGGACGAGCGTGGCAAGGAGAAGACCTCCGTGCAATTCGCGGAGTTCATTCAGCAGCGTGCCAACTCGGGATTGAAGACGCTCACGTTCGTCATCGGCGGCGCGTATGGTTTTTCCGAGGCTATCTATGCCCGCCAGAACGCGCAGTTGGCCCTCTCGAAGCTCACCTTCCCGCATATCATGGTGCGCCTGATCTTCGCCGAGCAGCTCTACCGGGCGTGCACGATTCTGAAGGGGGAGCCGTACCATCATTAATGGTTATGGGTTATTGAAGGGTTAGAGTTTATGGTTTAAGGCGACAAGGAGTACTGGGATGAAGGAACACAAAATGAAGACATAAAATGGCACCCGTGTTTTCCGCGTGATCCGTGCGATCCGCGGAGATTATTCTTGTGCCATCTCTCCCCAAATTCCTGCGAGATCCGACCTGGAAAATTAACTAATCAAGGCCAAATAGTTAAAATTATTTTTCAATTTATTGATTTTCAAGGATAAAAAAATTCCACAAAACCCTTGACAAGGGCTCGTTTCCGTTGTATATTTGCAGACGGAAATATCATATTAATCATCAAAATAAAGTGTTATGACAAACATTATAGAAGTTGAAAACAAAATCATCACCCTCAGAGACCAGCAGGTGATATTGGACTCCGACGTGGCGGAACTGTACGGCGTGCAGACAAAGGAAATTAACCAAGCGGTGAGGAACAATCCCGAGAAATTTCCGCAAGGATATATTTGGGAACTGTCAAACGAAGAGACACGATCTTTAAGGTCAAAATTTTTGACCTTAAAGAATACAGGTCGTGGAAAACATACAAAGTACCCTCCTAAAGCCTTCTCCGAAAAAGGCCTCTATATGTTGGCCACTATTCTGAAAAGTCCGCAGGCTGTGGAGACCACCATCGCTATCGTGGAGGCGTATGCGAAACTGAAGGAACTGTCAAGAGTTATCATACAAGTTCCGCAGCAGGAGGAAAACTCCGTGGAGCAGAAGACGTTGCTGCAGCGCGGCGGCCAGTTGGTGGAGGATTTGCTGACGGATGTGTTACCAGTCCAGAGCAGCGAGACCTCCTTTGAGCTGAACTTGGCGATGTTCAAGTTCAAGCACACGGTAAAACGGGAGAATGACGAAGAAATCCGCGCACTGAAGGAACGGATTGAGAAATTGGAGCAAGGAGAGAACTGAAACCACGACAAACGAATACCATTTTCAGTTCTCGGTAGTTCGACTATTCTACACGCTGATACGGGAGATACGCGGAGAATATTTATATCGTCACCAGCAAAAAAAATTTCTTCGCGAGTGTTACCTTTTGCTATTTTTGCGTCATCATCATGAACAAGGCGAAAAATGGAGAATGCAGCATTTTGGGAACGGATGTATGCGGCCAACATCGGACGGATGATCGGCACTTGCCACCGCTATGTCAATGACTTGGCATTGGCGGAGGATCTGGCGCACGAGGCGTTCCTCAAAGCGATGGAGCGCGCAGACACCTACCGTGCCACCGGCCGCTTCGAGGCCTGGCTGATGCGCATCACCGTGAACCACGCCATCCAGCACCTGCGACAAAGCATGGATACCGTGCCGATTGTGGAGGAGGAGACACCGGATGTCGCCCCCGAGGAGACATCCATTTGGGAGATGGACTTCACGCAAGAGGAACTGCTCGAAGCGGTGAAACAACTGCCGGTTCCGCAACGCACCGTCTTCAACCTCTATGCCATTGACGGACAGTCACATGCCTACATTGCCGACCTGCTGAACATCTCCATCGCCAGCTCCAAGGAGACGCTCTACCGCGCCCGCAAACGGTTGCGGCAGCTGCTCACCCAAATGGCCCACGAAAAAGAAAAACGCAAAAAGGGAGTTTTTGTCATGATACTACTATTCTTATTACATCATTCCGAGGCCGCCCGCACCGACCGACTGTTTCGAAACGGACTTTCCGGACTGAGCTATGTGCCCGCGCAGCCGCTATCCACCGCCCAAATCCGGCAGGCGGCGGCAGAAGCACCGTCCAGTGCGGGCGTCTTTGTGGCGGCGCACCGTGCGGCATTAGCCACCGCGACCATTGCGGGGATTGTCGGCGGAGTCTGTCTCTGGCAGGTTGGCCGTACTGCGCTGGATAACAATCCGTTGCAAGAGCCTATCGCACCTGCTGAATCGCCAGTATGCCTTCCAGCCGACACAATCGCTGAGAATAGTTTGCCATCTGCGTCCAACTCTACGACGTTTGGAAACGTCTCCCCCTACACTATCGTCGAGAACAGTTTACAAACAGAGCCCGGATCAACAACCAAGCCTTCCGAAGCGATTGTGCCAGTGAAACAACAAAAGTCGGCAACCAAACCCCAAATCATCATCGTCACGAAAGAGATTGTGGTGAACGACACGGTGGTGGTCCGTGACACCGCAATAGTGAAAGACACGGTCTATTTAATGCAAAAGCCATGAGAAAGCAGACTGTTATCACATTTATCGTATTGTTATTCAGTACTATAGGAAGTATCTCCGCGCAAACCACAGACACCATGTATGTGGTGAAGCGGCATGTGGTGCGCGACACCGTCTATGTGCGCGACACGGTGCGCGTGCAGGACACCATCATCATCGCCGACTACATTCACAGCGAGGAATTCAAGCAGCTGTTTTACGAGCTGAACGGTGCTGATGGGCAGACGCCGTCCGATTCGTTGGAGAAATTGTGGGCGCAGACCGTTACCTTTTTGGAAAATCGCGTCATACAGTATGAACAGCAAAACGTTTCTACTATGGACAGCATCAAAAAATACGGATTGGCGGGGCTCATGCTTTTAGGGTTGAACTCCCTTGCGCCCGCGCAAACAGAGACAACGAAGCCCGTGGGCGAACCTCATCAAATCGAGGCCAAATCGCCCCTTCACGACGACTCCTTCAACGGTTTCCATTTCGGATACACACTGGAGGCGGATGTGGCACATCCTTTAACAATGACCAATGCGGTTACAGGGGTGAAGAGCACCCATTCTTTCATCCGCTACGGCGGACGATTTGGCCTGGAATGTTCATATCATTTCGCAGATCTCTTGGGCGTGTCTGCAGCCTTGGATTTCGGTTATATAGCACCAAATGATCATTATGCTAATATTACGAGATACTATGGACTCTCAATGCCGCTGAAGTTCGAGTTCCACTATCCTGTTTCGGACAAACTATGGTTAACGGCGAATGCCGGAGTTCAATTGCGAATGCCCTTTGAAACTTTTTCACATGGTTTTAATCGGGATAGCGGAGAACCATTATTAGATAACAACATTGCTGGGAATCCTGCATATTATGAAGGCTACTATAATAGATACGTTTTTTACGCAGATATAATGGCTGATGTCGGATTGTATTTCCAATTACCTAATCAGGATTACCTTCGATTTTTGTTAGGGCTGAATATCGCAACCACAGATTTTGCAAGAGGCAGTGTAAGAATGTACTCAAGCGAGGGATATGACGATTTATATTTCTCCCAACGAAATCACTACCTTTACGGTCAAATTGCCTACGTGCACAGTTTCAGCAAGCAGAGGGCTCTTAAACAGGCACAGCCGCACTGGAACGATGACAAGTCATTGTGTCACCACGAGTTCCGGTTAGGGGTGAGCGATCCCTTGGGCTTTACCTATCTGAGGGAATTGTTTGCTTCTCCTATTTTGGGAGAACCGATAGACGGTGTCTCACCCACAAAACAAATATTCACTCCCGTACTCTCCTTGGACTATCATTACCGCGCCTCAAAATGGTTTTGGTTAGGCCTTACGACAGGTTATAATTTTTATAAAGAAAAAGGCAATGTCGGGAATATTGGAATGCCAGAGAATCCCACGTGGCAATATAAGGAGCATCATTTCCTGATAATGCCCTCTTTGCGGTTTTCCTATCTTAACCGTCCACATCTGACCCTTTACTCTGGGCTTGCCGTGGGTTTGTATATCAAACATGGACGAGAATACAGAGATGATGATTTACTCATCGAACCGATAACTATCGACCATAACAGAGTGTTCTCCGCGTTCCATCTGACCGCCTTCGGGGTGAAAGCCGGCACAAAACACTGGTTCGGCAGCTTCGAGTTGGGTGCCGGCATCAAGGGGTTTGTCAATTTGGGGGTAGGGTATGAGTTCTGATGTTTTCAACTTACAATATTCCCAAGCCAGCACACGTTACATCCTCCTGAATTACAAAAATTATCCGATGAAAAAGTTCCTACTGTATCTTCTTGTTGCCGTGACAATCCAATCTTGTGCCATCGTTCATACGCCAGGGTTCAATAGCGGTTATAAACGTCTAACCGCTGAGGAACAGCATAAAATCTGCTTTGTGAGTTCAGTCGATGAAATTCCTGACCACAATGATGGAAGAATCATGGCCATTACCGCCGACCAACTGTCAGTTTTGTTGAAGAAGCATGAAAACACGTTACTTTACCTGTGGTCGCCACATTGTTCGAGCAGCGTTTGCATTCCTTTAAGTACCATCCAGGATGATTGTGACAAAGCAAATCTTCAGCTTTACGTTTTAACCGAGTATTACACTGACGCATTCCTGCAGAATGAACACTTGTCCAATCCCATGTTGAGTATCAACGAGTTCTATTATAAGACAAGTTACTGCAATTCCTATATGAAGCGGTTTCTGTCGGAACTTATCCCGGACAACCAAAAAGAAAGTGTTTCCCACCATCGTTTCCTCTTATTCTCAAAAGGAAGATTTGTGAAATCATATGAAAAAATGGAAAAAGCCTCTTCGTCCCTATAACAGCTGTATTGATGCTTTAGCCATCGGCGAAAAATTCCTTTCTCCACAAATTTTGGACATTGAAATGCCCAACTACAGGTGCATCGTCATGCATGTGGGAATGAGAAGAGTCTGCTCGTCGCGACGGAGATCTTTCGTATAGACAAGATAGCGGTCGCCAATACGGTCGGAGAACTTCTTGCAGAACACGTCAAGCGATTTATGACTTTTGTAACCGGAAGATTTGACCTCTAAGGGCCATATCTTGGCACCGCGTGAAAGGATAAAATCGACCTCGTAGTTATGGTTGGATGTTTCCGACGGCCATGTGTGATAGAATAGTCTGTTGCCAGTGGCTGTGAGCACCTGGGCCACAATGTTCTCATACACGTAGCCAAGGTTGGCGGACAGTTTGTCGGAAAGGAGTTTCTGGTAGATGATGTTCTCGGTGACACTCTTGTCCCAAAAGGCGAGGGTGACAAAAAGGCCAGTGTCGGCAACAAACATTTTGTACTGGTTGTAGTCGGTGTTTAACGGAAGACCCACATTGGGGTCATCTACATGATGAGCGAAATTGACGGTTAGGCTATCTTCAAGGCCGCGAAGAAGCTCGTCAAGGGTTTCTTTGTCTTCGCTACGTCCTAACACACTGGTGACCTGATATCGTGAGGCGTTCTTAGTAAGTTCTGACGGGATGGCAGAAAAGAGCCGAGAAGCCTTACCTGATGGGTCAATCTTGATAAAATCATCAAGATAGAGCTCAATAATTTCACGTTTTTCCTTATCAACATCAGAAAGATTGTTAGTGTCAAGATAGGTGTTCACAGCCTGTGGCATGCCTCCTACAAGCATATAGAGACGGAAGTCACGCATGAGTTGGCGGCAGACAGCATCGCCAAGGGGATTGCGGTTACGTAGGGCCTCTTCCAAGAGAGACACGGTAGCCGTGTCTCCCATAGCCCAACGGAATTCCTCGTAATCCATAGGGTACATAGTGATGCGTGTCTCTTCGCTGGGAATGACGATGTTCTGAGTGTTTTTCTTGATGGAAAGTAGAGAACCAGTCTCAATATAGTCATAGCGATGGTCTTTCACAAAATACTTGATGGCCTGTCGGGTTTCGGGGCTTTTCTGAATCTCATCGAAAATAATAACTGATTCTCTTTCATACAGTTTCACACCGTAAATGAACTGGAGCTGGGTGAAGAAGTAGTTGCGGTCGGATATGTTTGCCACAGCTTCCCAAAGGGCAGAAGGAGCATCGGCGAAATCGACAATAATATAGCTTTTGTATTCGTGGCGGGCGAACTCTTCAGCAATGGTTGACTTACCCACACGACGGGCGCCTTTGATGAGGAGCGCTGTCTTGCCTTGACGTTCCTGTTTCCACTGGAGCATCTGGCTGTAAATCTTACGTTTAAATATACGATAGTCTGCCATAACATCTCTTTGTTTCGGGTGCAAAAATACATATTTTATGGAATCCCCGAATTTTTTTTCTGAATTATGTATGGAATCCCTAAATTTTTTTCCTGGATTATGTACGGAATCCCCAATTTTCTTATTGTCAGTTTTTGTACCTTTGTATCCCAAGTTTTTAGATTGTAACATTATGGACTGTAAAGAGATACGTCACCAATTGCATCGCATGGCCGAACCTTCCAACGAGGAATTGAAGACTTCCGCATACATCCGTCAGCGACTGGAGCAGTTCCAGCCAAGCAAAATCGTCACCTTCCCGAAAGGAAACCACCTGCTGGCGGAGTTCGATTTCGGGGGCGGCGGGAAGACCATTTTGCTCCGTGCCGACATGGACGCGGTGCGGGTCAACGAGACCCTGAATCTGCCGTATAAGTCTGAACACGAGGGTGTTTCGCACAAGTGCGGGCACGACGGGCACAGCACAATCATGCTGCGCGTGGCGGAGATGTTGCACGAGAAACCGCTGCCATCGGGGAAAGTGCTGCTGCTTTTCCAAGGCGCGGAGGAGACCGGCGAAGGCGCTCGGCAGATTCTCGAAAGCGGAATTCTGCAATCTTACAATATCGATTGCGCTTACGCCTTGCACAACATTCCCGCCGAACCTTCTAACACAATCATCTGCCGGCCAGGCAGTTTCACCTGCTCCGTGGTCAGCTGCGACATCGTGCTGACGGGCCAGACCGCCCATGCCGCCGAACCTTGGAATGCCGTTTCCCCATTCGCGGCAGCACAGCGCATCACCGACTTTGTGCTCTCGCTGAACCAGCGCGATGTGCAACGCGAGGACTTCTGTGTGGCCACCCTCATCGAGTTCCGGGTCGGCAGCCAGGCCTACGGGGTGGCCGCCGGCGACGGCGTGCTCCGCTTCACCATCCGCACTCGCGAAGACGCTCATCTCCAGCAGATTATCTCCGAAATCGAAAGTAAAGCCAAAACTGAAGCTGCCTCCGAAAACCTGCAATGCGACATTTGTTGGTTGGAGTACTTCGCCGCCTCGAACAACGCAGGAAAAGCAGTTGAGAGTATTAAAGAATGCGCTGACAATCTGAATCTTACTTATCAAGAAAAACCGATTCCCTTCTTTTGGGGCGAGGATTTCGGGCTCTTCACACAGCATTACACTGGTGCTCTGTTCGGACTCGGTTCCAGTACGTCGCAGCCGCCCCTGCATCATCCCGATTTCGACTTTCCAGATGAAATTGTGGAAACAGGGGCGAAGATGTTTTACGAGCTTGTCGGCCGTTAGCTGCTGGCTATTGGCTGTTAGCTATTGGCAGTTGGCTGTAACTGCTAACTACTAACTTCTAACTATTATCGCCGCACCGCCGCCAGAAGCCAGCTCCACTTTCAGTTTGCCGTCCGCGGGAACAGCCATCGTTTTCTTCTGATAGTCAATGCCTTTACGGTGGGCATTAGGGCCGTCAATGAACATCGTGACCGTGCCGGAGGTGATGCCCAAGGCCTTGAGGTCGATTTCGACGGTGCGGACGTTCCAGTCGGTGATGGCACCGATGTACCAGGTGTCGCCTTTACGCTTAGCGCTAATTACAAAGTCGCCGACCTGTCCGTCCAAGATGCGGGTCTCGTCCCAAACGGTGGGCACATTGGCGATGAATTCCGTGCATTCGGGCTCTTGCAGATATGCGGACGGCGCATCGCAGAGCATGGCGAACGGAGCGTCAAAGACCACGTATTCAGCCAATTGTCGGCAGCGCGTACCCTGACTCATCGGTTCGTTCCAGCTTGGATGATAGCACCATTTCGCGCCATTGCGCATCGCGCCCTGCGTGAAGTCCATCGGACCAGCGAGCATCCGGATGAAGGGAATCGTGACCTCATACTTCACCATATCGGTCTTGCTGTCGGCCCACTTGCACTGTTCCAACCCAAACACGCCCTCGTAGTTCAGCACATTCGGGTAGGTGCGGCTCATTCCTGTGGGTTTGTATGCCCCGTGGAAGTCGATGAAGAGGTGGTATTTGGCGGCGGTGGCGGCCATCCGTTCGTAGAAGTTGACCACAATCTGGTCGTCACGGTCCATGAAATCGACCTTGAAGCCCTTCACACCCATCTCGGAATAGTGCTTGCAGACGCGCTCCATTTCCTTGTCCATAGCGGCGTAACCCGCCCAAAGCACGATGCCAACGCCCTTTGATTCAGCGTATTTCACCAGCATTGGCAAGTCAATTTCGGGTACGACTTGGAAAAGGTCGGCCTGCTTGTTTACGGCCCAGCCTTCGTCTAAAATCACGTATTCTATACCTTTATCGGCGGCAAAATCGATGTAGTATTTGTAGGTTTCATTGTTGATGCCCGCCTTGAAATCCACACCCCAGATATTCCAGTTGTTCCACCAGTCCCATGCCACCTTGCCGGGCTTAATCCACGAAATGTCAGCAACTTTCGAAGGTTCGGCGAGGAGATAGACGAGGTCGTTGTCTGCCAAATCCTTATCCTCGGTGGTGATGGCGATGACGCGCCACGGAAAGTTTCTTGTGCCGGCGGTCTTGGCGATGTAGTTCTCGCGCTCTTTCACCACATACTGCAGGTTGTTGTGCCCGCCCTGTTCCCAGGTTTTCGGCAGCGGTGCGAAGTAGCCGATCATCGAATTGCCCTTGGTATGTTTGAGATACATGCCGGGATAATCGTGCAGGTCGGCCTCGGTGATGACGGCGAGACGTATATGCCAGTTATTCAGGTTGCTTTCCCAACGGGGCATAAAGCGTTGCTTCACCAACATGGGCAAAAAAGCAAGTCGGTCGTTGGCCATGTCGCGGAGAAACGTATCCACGTAGGTGTTTTCAAAAGAGGTGCAGAATTGTTCGGAAAAGTCACCGTTTTTGGCTGGTTGTCGATTGACATACGGGATAAAGGCTTCGGGCACCCGACTTGAACCATTTGAGAACTTCCGTTCATCTCCCGAAAAATTAAACTCTGCAATCTCTTGCTTTATGACAAGGGGGTCTTTCCGTTTTGTCACAAAGCGATACGCAATGCCGGAGTTATAGGCGCGGAATATCACCTGAAAATCACCCTTAAAGCTGATAATCAACTCATTATATTGGTCTTGGATTTTCGCTTTTTTATAAAAATGGGCAGTGACCTCCTGATTGACAGACTTTCGTTCTATTTTCGTTACTTTCGGATTACGTCCGAGAATGGTGCCGTTATCCAATTCCATTCCAATTTTGGAAGGCTCAATAAAGACATTTCCTAAACTGTCAATGTATGGATGCGTGCTTTGAACGGAATATTGTAGCTGGTCCGTCGAACAATTGACCATCACCATGGTATATCCATCAGGTGAATACAATCTTTCTTTTTGCGCGGAAAGGTTCAACAAAAGACCGCAAAACAGCAGCAGGAATAGGTGTTTTTTCATAATGACAGGATTTGGGAGGCAAAGATACGGAAAATACGGATATGTTGAAACCTGCTGAAACACGGTTTCGAATCCTCGTTTCAGCAATGTTCAATGCTGAAACCTGCTGAAACGTGGTTTTAAATCCCCGTTTCAGCAATGTTCAATGTTGAAACCTGCTGAAACGGAATTTTTATTATTTTTGCCGCAGAAAATTTTGGATATAAACAGACCTTAAAATGGAATCGGAAATGATTGGTAGAGAGCGAGAAAAAGAGCTCTTAAAAGAATATCTTGCCAGCAATAAGTCGGAATTCATAGTGGTTTACGGCAGAAGACGTGTTGGAAAGACTTTTTTTGTCAGACAAGTGGTTGGCGGAAGCGCATGTTTTGTATTGACTGGAATGGAGAATGCCGGACTGCAAGACCAGTTGGCTAATTTCTTTTTCACCTTACGGAAGTACTATCCAGCCGCTACGCATCCCAGATCGTGGATCGAGGCTTTCTACGAATTGGAAACCTATTTGGAAAAGTTGCCCGATGGGGAGAAAATCGTATTTATCGATGAACTGCCATGGTTGGACACCGTCCGTTCCCGTTTCGTGGGGGCTCTTGAACACTTCTGGAATGATTGGGCTTCCGCACGAAAAGACATCAAGTTGATTGTTTGTGGCTCTGCAACTTCTTGGATGATAGACAATATCATCAACAATCGCGGCGGTTTGCATAATCGAAAGACACACCAAATTTTTGTTGCTCCTTTCACGCTCCGCGAAAGCGAGCAGTATTTCCGCACGTATGGCTTCAGGTATAGGCAAAAGGAGATAGCAGAGTGCCAGATGGTGATGGGCGGCGTGGCTTACTATTATTCTTTAATGAGACCGCAAGAGAGTGTGGCTCAGAACATCGACCGATTGTTTTTCGCCAATAACGGGGAACTGACAATGGAATTTGAAAACCTTTACCATTCCCTGTTTAAGCAAGCCGGCGACCATATCGCCATTGTCACTGCATTGTCCACCAAAGCAAAAGGCTTGACAAGAAAAGGGATTCTGGAAAAAACGGGACTGAATAACAACAAAAAATTCACCAGTACACTTGAGGAATTGGAAAAATGCGGTTTTATTCGCCAATATATTCCTTTTGATCGTACGAAACGTGATATTTTGTACCAACTAACAGATGCCTATACGCTTTTCCATTTCCATTTTGTCCTGGAAAACAGGTATCAGGACGAGGCTTATTGGACAAACTCACTCAACAGTGCCCGGTATCGTGCATGGAGTGGCTACGCCTTTGAAATGTTATGCCTGAACCATATTGGCCAAATTAAACAGGCTTTGGGCATATCGGGTGTCCAAAGTCGCATCTGTAGTTGGATTAGCAAGCCGGAAGAGGGACACCAAGGCGTGCAGATAGACCTTCTCATTGACCGTGCAGACCAGACGGTAAATGTTTGTGAAATGAAATTCTCTCATGCAGAGTATGAAATCACCAAGTCCGACGAGGCCTCATTTGAAAACAAATTAGCGATGTTTTTACGGCAAACAAAGACGGGCAAATCCCTGATGCTCACACTCATAACGAGTTTCGGTGTAAAGCCAAACACCTATAGCGGTCGGGTGCAACGCCAGATAACATTGGCGGATATGTTCCAATAGAGAACGTGTCGCATTTTCGTAATAATTCCGTAGAGACGTGCCATGGCGCGTCTCTACAATGAATTAGTATTCAAACGGCGACACAAACGTGGCGAATGCTTCGCCGTGCATGTCCTTTTCAGAAGTAATGGGGTTCTCAATTTGCCAATCGATGTTCAAATCCTTGTCGTTGAACATGATGCATCCTTCGGAGGCTTTGTTGTAGAAGTTGGAGCATTTGTAGGCGAAGACGGTGTCATCCTCCAAAGCGGCGAACCCGTGCGCGAAGCCAGCAGGCAGGTAGAATTGGCGGAAATTGTCGGCGGTGAGCAACGTAGAGACGTACTGCCCGTAAGTGGGACTTCCCTTGCGGATATCGACTGCAAAGTCAAGGCACGCGCCGCGCAGCACCCGCACCAGCTTGGCCTGCGCGTATGGCGGCTTCTGAAAATGCAGCCCGCGCACAACGCCCTTCTGCGAGCACGACTGGTTGTCCTGCACGAAATCATCTTTGATTCCTAACTCTTTGAATCTTTGTTCGTTATAACTTTCGAAAAAATACCCGCGGTCATCCTTGAAAACCGTCGGTTCGATGATTAATAATCCTTCGATTTTGGTTTTGATTATTTCCATAATTGTCATTTTTCGGTTAATTTTCCTAGAGCTCGCTCCGCTCACCCTCTATTTCCCTTTATGTCCTAGGGTTCGCTCCGCTCACCCTAGGCTAACATACGTCGGGCCTTCAGCCCTTTTGGATTATGTTTTTCATTATCATTTTCCTATTGTTTTCGTTTACCCCAACTGCTAACTAATAACTACTAACTAATATCAGTCTTCCGAATTGTCTGCGATAAAGGTCTGATATTCCGATAAGAATTTTGCCTTCGAAACGAAGCCGATGTATTTGCGATCACGGGTGATGACCGGCATGTTGAAGTTACCTGTGCGCTTGAGTTTTTCCAAGACAACGGCGGCGGTATCATCCTCATATATAAACTCTTCGGGTTCAATCATCAAATCATCGACCAGCACTTTATCGTACAATTCCTGCTTAAAAATCACATCGCGGTGGTCATCCATCACCAAGAGGCCGGAGAAGAGGTCGTTTTCGTCGATGACCACAAAAAGGTTACGTTTGCAACGGGCAATTACTTCGGTATAGCTGCGTAAAGTGCTGTGAATGGGGATGGTAAGGATATTCGTATCAATAGTTTGTTGCCATGAAAGTTTGCGAAGTGCGTATTTGTCTTTGTTGTGGGTTTTGAGATTGTCCTTTTCAGCCAGCGGTTGCGTATAAACGGAATATTTCTCGAACGGGTTCACGCAAAGATAGGAACAGGCGGCTGTAATCATCAAAGGGATGAGTAGCGTGTAACCTGTTGAGGATTCGGCGATTAGAAACATTGCTGTGAGGGGTGCCTGCATCACGCCGGTCATCACACCCGCCATACCTGCAAGGATAAAGTTCACGTAAGGCAAATCCACATGGAGAAAGACTTGCGATACGTATGCCACAAGATAACCTACGAATGCACCTATGAACAGTGTCGGGGCAAAAACACCGCCAACGCCGCCAGCCGTAGTGGTAAAGGTGGTGGCGAAGACTTTCATCAAGATAATACCGATAAGACCTAAAATCAAAAAACCTTCGTGACCCATCAGCCCACGCAATGGCGAGTTATTGAAAACGGAAATCAATTGTCCGTGCAGCAGATCGTTGATGTTATTATACCCCTCACCATAGAATGCAGGGAAGAGATAAATAAGCAGCACCAGTAACAGCCCTCCAACGATAGCCCGTAGGTAAATTCTCTTGACTTTGCGCATTTGCTTCTCAATCCAACGCGAAACCCGAAGAAAATAGACAGAGACGAAGCCGCAAAGGGCACCCAAAATGATGTAAAACGGAATATTAGCCACTGAAAAGCCCTGTGTGCCATTGATGGTGAACATCACGCCTTGTCCCAAAAAAAGCACGGACATTACCGTACCTGTGGCAGCGGAAAGCAGCAGGGGCAGAATGGCACTGCCCGTCAAATCAAGCATCAACACTTCAAAGGTGAATACCAATGCAGCAATGGGTGCCTTGAAGATGGCAGCCATGGCAGCGGTGGAACCACACGCTAGCAACAGCGTGGTTTGCTTGGTGTTAAGATGAAAGAATCGCGCCACGTTGGAGCCAATGGCGGAACCTGTCAACACAATCGGTGCCTCCAAACCCACAGAACCTCCAAAGCCAACAGTAATGGCGCTCGCCACCATCGACGAATATACATTGTGGAAACGTAACTTGCCGTCACTTTTGCAAATAGACTTCAGCACGATACTCACCCCGTGACTAAGGTTATCGCGCACCACGCGCCGCACAAACACCAAAGTCAGCAGAATACCAATAGGCGGGAAAATGAGGTAAAGGTAGTTAATGTCTGTCACTGAAAATGCCTGACTCAGCAGTCGCGTCGTGAAGTGCAGTAAGTTCTTGATAATGATAGCTGCAGCGGCGCCTAGCACTCCTATTACCACACTGAG
This sequence comes from uncultured Bacteroidales bacterium, assembly GCA_946413585.1. GTDB lineage: Bacteria > Bacteroidota > Bacteroidia > Bacteroidales > WCHB1-69 > F23-D06. The sequence goes on along the minus strand of CAMKLG010000007.1, from coordinate 44,201 downwards.
TATCAGCACTGTAACTCTGTCAGTGAAGTGCTTCTTGACAAACCGCCTAAACTTGGCAACACCATATAGAAAAAACTTGTTTTTCATATCTCAAACTTGGGGCGGCAAAGATACATTTTTATATTATTTATCAAACAGCCCTCGCAACAATCCATCTTGTTTAATGCCGTCCAAACTGAACACCGCAATCACTTGCTGCTGATGTTGCAAACCGCCTAGTGGCTCCCAATGCATATTCCATGAAAAATAACAATTCACGAACGATTTGCGCACAAGGTAAAGATAAAAATCTGTGCGATTGTACATCTTCGATTGATAAAACGGATCTCCTTGGTTGAAATCAGCACCATACATTCTGTAAAAAGGCATTAGGTTATCCCCATAATAAAAGGTATTCTTTATTCCTATCCAACGCCAGTTAATCATGAATTCCAGCAGCATACCCTGCGGCACTGACGTAAGATGATGCTCTCGATCGCGCTGATAACCACATATATAACTCGCTCGTAACATCAAGACATCCAGAGGTGTGGGAGAGGAAAAGTCTATACCGATGTTGGGTGAGACAAGAGCTTCGTCACACACGCCTTCTTTTGGGGTCGGAGGAGCATAGCTTGCCTTGTGGTTCATTTGCGCCACACCGCCCACAAAATAACGGAAAAGTCCTTGATAACTGTATTCACCATCAAGGGTTATTCTGAACAACTCGCGTTGGTCGGGTCGCTGCAAACTTCGCCAATCGCACATCGCCTCCACATATCCGCACTCTGATTGATATTGCACCAACGCACCCTGGATGTTCGGATGCGCATACGCAATGGAGTCATAGCGCAGGAAATCAGGCAGTTGTCGAATAAAATATTTATAAGGTACTGCACCAAGCCTCATCGAAAATCCTTTATATTGGTACTGGTAAAAAACAGTCGGATGGAATTTTACATCACGCCAATTGCCTCCCATCGGCTGGATATAATGCACTCCCGCTATCAGACTGTGATAGCCACCTTCTCTGTCAGTCAACCCCACTCCTATCTCTGGAGAAAGCCGAAAAGCGAACAACGTTTGTGGTATCTGAATAGGACCCTTATACTCTCTATTGTCAAACCAAACGGCAGCATCTACATTATATAAGAAATGAGGTTTTAACGGTTTTTTCTTAACCGTATCAGCAGGATTCATGGCCTGAATTGATAAACAGACCATTGATACTAGTAATAATATGAAAGCTTTTCTCATTTCGGCAGCAAACATACATAATTTTCTGTTTTCTTGAAATCATCATGCAACTTTTTCATGCAAATATCGTAAAAACTTTTCACGCAAAATACAATATTTTGTATTTTTGCGAGTTGTAATAACTTGATGATTAAACGGACTTTAGGCATATTATTGATGGCATTACTGCTTTGTACAGCGGGTTTCGGTCAGAAAAAGACCGATTTCCGCATGTGGGAGGATAGTTTAATCCATCTGCGCAATGAAGTGATGGCTGAGTCTGACGAAACCACCCGATTAGTGCTGAACGAAGATTTCATGTCACTGCTGGAGTCTGTGCTGCAAATGCCCGATGCTTTCAAATTCACATGGGATTCGGTCAACAATTTCAGCGTTTTAGCCTCTCCGGACAATGTTTTCAAGATTTTTACGTGGTATATTGTCAAGAGCAACTACGATATTGAGAATTTCGGCTTCATTCAAGTTTATAATGAATCCCGAAAAAAATACGTGCTGTACCCGCTATACGACAAGCGACAAATCATCGATTACCCGAAAACGCAGATTGGAAACCACAACCGTTGGTATGGTGCGGTTTACTACAAACTGATCCCCGTAAAAGACAAAAATACAACTTACTACACACTGCTTGGATGGAATGGCAATAACCTTTTCACCAATCAGAAATTGATTGAAATACTGCATTTTAACAAGGAAATGACCCCTATTTTCGGGGCACGGGTCTTCAAAAATTACACCGAAAAAGTGGCGCGCGTCATTTTCGAATATTCTAAAAACGCCACCATGTATCTCAACTATGAGAACCAAGAGTATTTGATCAGCACTGGCAAATACAATCCAAAAACACGCGATTACGACTACAAACGGATGCGCTGCGATATGATTATCTTCGAGGAGCTCATCCCGATGGACGAGTCGATGAAGAATGTATCGGCTTTCATGGTACCGGAATCGAGTCTGAATCAGGGCTTTATCGAGGAGGATGGCAAGTGGATGTTCCTGAAAAGCGTGCGCGGTTCCAATCCCGACAAAGTGCGCCCCGATTATCAGCATAAAAACCGAAATTATTATTCAGTTCAATAATATGTCAACAACTCTGTATCCCTTAAAATTCACGCCCATCCTGAAGGAGAAAATCTGGGGCGGAAACAAAATCGAAACTGTATTGCATCATAAAATCAGTCCGCTGAAAAACTGCGGTGAAAGTTGGGAAATATCCGGCCTTGTGGATGATGAATCCGTGGTTTCCAACGGTTTCTTGGCAGAAAACAATCTCAACGAACTGCTAGAAATCTATTTGACAGACCTTGTGGGAGAGAAAAATTACGAACAATACGGACTCGGTTTCCCATTGCTTATCAAATTCATTGATGCTCAAGATAATCTTTCCGTTCAGGTTCACCCCGACGACACCTTGGCTCAGGAAAAATATGGGCAAAACGGAAAAACAGAGATGTGGCACGTGATTCAAGCGGATGAAAATGCTGGGTTGTATGTTGGTTTTAATCAGAAAGTTACAGAGCAACAATATGTGCAAGCGGTCGAAGATGGCACACTCGAGTCGTTACTAAAATTCTATCCTGTGAAACCCGGCGACACTTTTATGATTCCCGCTGGAACAGTTCACGCCATCGGCAAGGGCGTACTGTTAGCGGAAATCCAGCAACCGTCGGACATCACCTTCCGCATTTTCGACTGGAACCGCGTAGATGAGAACGGCAAAGGTCGCGAATTGCACACCGAAGAGGCCTTGGAAGCCATTCATTTCGAAGAGAATGTGGGCGATTTTTTAGTGCACTACACGCCCGAAAAGAACAAGACTATTACATTGGTTCACTCACCCTTCTTCAATACTAACCTGCTAGATATGAATATGCAGGTGGAAAAATCTTTCGGCCATTTGGACTCGTTTGTTATCTATATATGCCTGGAAGGCAGTGCTTTTCTCGTTTCTGAATCGTTTAAGGAAATACTAAAAACCGGCGAGGTGGCTTTGATTCCCGCTGAAATCGACCATCTGCAAATCATTCCTGACGGAAACGCCAGAATTTTGGAAACTTATTGCTCATAAATGTTTCGTTTTAAGCAATTTGACTTAGAGCACGAGCATAGTACCTTGAAAATCGGTACAGATGCTGTGTTGCTTGCGGCATTAATCCAAGCCAATCCTGCACAAAAAGTGTTGGACATTGGTTGCGGCTGCGGCGTAATAGCATTTTGCATTGCACAACAACTATCTAAAAATCAACCTCTTCCTGAAGTTTTCGGTATAGATGTAGATAATGATTCCGTAAAAGAAGCACAAAGTAACGCTACTCGTTTTCCCCTATTACCTGAATCGTGCTTCCATTTCGAGCATATCAGCCTGCAAAACTTTGTCAATCAAGACGATAACTTGAAATTTGATTTGATTGTCAGCAACCCACCTTTCTTTCACAACAGTCTAAAACCTCAGGATAAAAACAAATTACAAAGTAAGCATGGCGATGGACAACTCTCTTTTCAGGAATTGGTTGACGGGGTGAATGCCCTTTTAGCACCACAAGGACGCTTCGCCATCATTCTTCCATCAGCAGAAGATATTGAATTTCAGAAACTTACAAAAGATCAACTCTTCTGTCAAAAGACTAGATACATCCGCCCTACGACTGCAAAACCTGTTTATCGGGTCATCAGGGAATATTCTCGCACACCGCAACCCGAATTCGAAGAACATCTTTCTATCCGCGATGCCGAATTGAAATATACACGTGAATATCTGGAAGTTGTAGAGCCGTATTTGATGTTGAGAGGGTCGAGGGAATAGGACCAGCATCATTCTTCGAAATCAATAATTTTCAGTTCCGTTTTGGCGCGTGCTGAGGGGATGTGGTTAAAGTGCCACCATTCCGAGATACAGGTCACGAAACCGCTTTCGGTCATCACGCGGCGCAGTAGTTTCCGGTTTTCAAGTTCTTGCGGGGTGATTAATCCATCAGCCACTAACTCATCTTCGTGATCAATGCGCGCTTCGGGTCCAAAATAGTCGTGCGCTGAGCCCATGGGCAAGGGCTTTCCCATGCTGTCCATCAACGTGATATCCACTGCTGCGCCGTAGTTATGCATTCCGCGACCTTTGGCGGGATTTGCCACAAAAGAGACATTGGGCGTGCCTTTCACAGCATCCCACATTTCGCGCTGTATGTTGAGCGGGCGCGCCGCGTCATATATCAGCAAGGTAAGATCCGGCCTTAATGCTTTGAGCTTACGGTTCGCATTCGCCAATTTTTGAGCCATTGCAGGCACCATGAAAGCATGATTTAAGTCGTGGTACAAAACATGACCCAAAAAGTTATTTGGGGTGGCATAAACCAGCCTCACTGCGATAGTGGAATCCACTTCGGTAACGTCTTGCAAACCAAAATCTATCAGACGCTTCTCAAAATCCGTATATTTCTCGTCTTCAACAACTTCCTCATCCTTATTCAACACAACACTCTCGGCAGATACCTTGTTTTCTGCCGCTTGATGACAAGACCATGAGAAAAGAGCGCAGAAGAGGAGTATTCCTATAATAGGTCGGAGCATATCAGATATTCTACTGTGACAGCATCAGTTGTAACTGAACACCTGCCTCGAAATTCATATTATTAAATTGGTTGTTATTCTTAGGTCTATTGATAGCCTGATCGTAATACAACTTCATGCTCAGCAATCGGCTGAACTGATATTCTGCCGATGCGTTGATCGTCACATTCAATGCACCTGAAGTCACCTGTTCGTTATCCTCCGTGATTTTGCGCAACATGGTCATATTGTCTTTCAATCCAAAGCCTGCCGTCACATTCAAGTCACTGACGAACTGACGTTTAACACCCGAGAAGACCAAACCAATCTTAATATCCTTGAAGCGGTAACCAGCGGAGAAAGCCACCTCCTTGGAAGTCGTTTCCGTAATTTGCGTGTTAGCAAAACTGAGAGAAATACTGCGAGTTTGCTTGTATTCAACTTTCAACAACATGCTGTTTTTCAAGGTCATATCAAAACCTATCAACGGAGCAAATTGTTCAGTCAACGCCATTTGGCTAAGTTCACTCGTAGGAATGAAGTCGCCCAAAGTGTTATATGCGTTAGGATGACCGTTTTCGTCTTGAGTATAAGAGATATTGGTAGAATAATTGCCAACATTGTAGTTACAAGTGTAGTTATGGACAATGGAGAACGTCTGGAATATCTTGTTCATGCCCTTGATCTTCGTCAAACCGTTATAGTTGAGGCGCCAGTTCGGCAATGGGATCTTCAAGAACGGAGAGAAGATGTTTGACTTTTCAGCATCTTTACCAAGATAGGTGACGAAGAATGCACCCATCAACACGTCTTGAGAGATAGCACTGTAACCGTCCGGGAAGCCTGTTTCAGAATCAACTTCGCCGTCATAGTTGGGGTTCTGCTCTGCAAAACGTTTCGCTATGATTCCACGCACCTCACGGAATTCCTGGAACAATTCGTCATGGTTCTTGAAGAACGTACCTAAAGCACAGTAAGTCATACTGAAAGAACCTGAACGCTGCGGTGTATAGTGGGACACGTTACCCATATTATCCACATGGAAATACTCGGAATAGTTCTCCGTAAAGGATCTATTCGCGGAAACATCGATTCTGAAATCACGGAACGGCTCCACGGAAGCGCGGAAATTCATCACCTCGTTCTTGGTTCGTTGATAAGGAGAATTCATCAAAGAGTCGGTGGTCATCCAATTATTACGAGCTCCTATCATCAATATATCCGGCTGTCCACCGAACATAAAGAGGAATCCAGGACCGCTACTCTCTTTGGTGTGCCCCACCAAGGTGGCAGAATACATATAACCTGGCAACGTCGTTCCTCGACCTAACGAATAGTTGGCGGAAACATTTCTCACGGACATGAGTACACGCACGGCTCCATCCAGAATCATCCTTCCTATTTCCGGTTTCTCTTTCAAAGAATCGTTTTTATCCCGCTTATTCTTTTTGTTCTTTTTATTATTGCCATCATCCTCTTCTTCATCACCATCTTTCTTGGAACCACGAGTGTTGTCTTTTGCATTGCTGTTTTTATTATTTCTCGAAATACCTTGGTTCACTTTCTTCAAATAAGGAACTGAATTATACAAAGTTACGAAGTTCACACTTGCATTACCTTGAATATTTTGGGAGTTTTGAATGGTGTTACCTAGATAAGCCAAAGAGAGAGCGGAAGCTCTATAAGTGTACATAGAGGAATAACGGGCATTGGCGGTAATGAACTTAAAAATCGGTATCTTGTTGATAGGAATCTGATACGTAGCGTTGAAATTCTGACGATAATCCGTAGTACGACCGCCACGGCCCAGGCAATGCCAAATAGAATCTTTCTTCTCACGGGTGTCGATCAGTCCATCCGGTTCATCGATGCGCGCGGATGCGTCAGCCTTGAATTCCAGTTTCAAACTTTGGAAAATATCCCAGTTGAAAGCGTAATTACGCGTCCAATCAAAAGATTTCACGTAGTTCGTATCAATAATGATGTTGCCCTGGCTCTTCGGACGATACTTAAACTGTTGCATGTCGCGATGCAAAGTAGTACGGAAGGAGATATTCTTGGGCATCGGGGTGATGTTGAAATCGCGAATCAGCTGCAACCATTTGCTCTTGGTCCACTTAGCATTAGAGAAAGGACGGTAATTCTTAGGATTCGTACTGAACGTGTAGCCGATTTCACCATTATGGATATATTCGTTGTTCATTTCCAAGTCCTCATCACGCTGGACGAGTTCGGAATATGAGTATGAGAAGTCGAGGTTTTCCACATCCCAAATATGCATCTTTGTATTTCCCTTGGAAAAGTCTCGTTCCTTACGCACATTCATCACGTTGACGTTTTGGCGACGCACCACCTTGTTGGCCATAAAACGCAACGAATCGCGCGCTTCAGCGGTCGGCAAGTCAGCCAAATCATCCTTCAGTTTCACATCTGGATTCAACGGATTATACTCTGGCTGCACGACACCTAAAGAATAGTCATAGTGGACAGGGATTTTAATATGCCAACTCTCAGGGAACAAGAGCTTACCACCATCAATATTGGTAGCCAAGTCAAAGTTGATATTCGTTTCGTGCGTTCGTTCTGTAATGGATTGTTCGAGAGCACCGAAGCCCGGTGTAGAGTAGGTTCCTGAAAGGGTCAAGTCACCCACATCAGCCAAAGTTGTGCGAGCACGCAACAAGGCAGCAAAACCCTGACGGTCGTCGAAGCCGCCGAGTCGCAACTCGTTAACCCACATTTCCACGGACTTAGGCAACATGTCGTCTTTATCATTTAAAGAGACCTTCTTCGGGTTACGCACACCTATCATGATAGTGGTTACTTCACCCAAATTCGGGTTACCTACCACTCTGTAACGAGCATCATTGTCAGAATATGACACTGAGGTATATGGCACCAAAATACTCGGGTGCGAACCACTCCGAATAGCCCTGTTACGCTCTCTCTTCAAAGAGACCAAAGAATCCAGCGGAATAAACAGGCGGTTCTTCTCAGGCCAAATAGCGTTCGTATCGCGACCCACACCCCAAGGTGTGATTTCGATCGGAATCTCATATTCGTAGTAGTTTTCCGTGAAGTCAGAACCCAAACGGATGAAAGCGGTCACATCGCCAGGACGCAGGTCACCAGACGAGAATACATCCTCAGCGTGGATATACATTTGCAAATTATTGAACTGACGCAAATCGTAAGAGGTGTTCTTGTAGATAGCACGGGAATCACCATCTGGCAAATCCACCACTTTCATGGTGACAGATTGCTCGTTTTCTTCGTAAGAAGTAGCTGTCATGCCGTAAGCCGTCTCACGGACAATGCCCGGCGGCAACATATACGGAATTGGAACACGGTTTGCATTTTCCTCATAACTCACAGTACCAACGTAAAATGAGGATTCACCATCGTCTTGAGTAGGAAGATACTCGCCATCTTCGCGAAGATTCAAGTTGTATGTTCTCCAGTCACTGCGCACCAACTCGAAAGTAGCCAAACGACAAACGATCGGTTCCTCGAACTCGCGCATGAAAATACGCATAAAGCGAATGGAGTTGAATCCCGACATGTTATTGACCACCTTATCGGGGTTATGAATGGGGATACGGAACTGATACCATTTGGTAACAGGACGATCGCCATTGGGCAAACGTTCTGGGTGCCCCTCATAAACATCATTGATGTAATTCTCACCCACCACCATCTTTTCAGGAACCAGGTCAATGACATATTGATAATAACGTTCGTCCTCGCTCAAAGTGTTATCGTTATTCATATCCTCCATGTTCGGGAGGTTGGTAGCAGAGGTAGGATAGTTTTCAATACTGTTGTTTTCATCGGGAGAGTTTCCTTCAGCGTTGTTGAAGTACTTATAACGTTCCACGATTTTCTTGTCTTCGGCATCATAGTCACTACCACGGAAGTAATGGTAATTATCAGCGGAAGGGTCGGCGACAGCCATTTGGTAGGCTTGAGAACCTGCACCGAAAGCGGCAGCTATACGATCCAAGTAGTTTTCCTGGAAGTACTCTATTTCACGCACGTTTGGCAAGCCATCGTAACCCACATCCTGATGCTCACGAGTGCCTGGTTTGTTAGAGAAAGTGCTGACAATCAACTGTTGCGTTGGAATACGTCCCCAAACAGTGAAATCAACATCAACATCAGAACCATCTTCAGGCAGACCGTTTTCGAAAAATTTACGACCATCGTGCAAAATATCCTCCGAAATATCACCCAAGTTGAAGTAAATCTTACCACCCTTATGGTTTGGATTGTCGATGAAAGGATCCATCATCCAAAACTCAATATACTCATAGTTGGAGGATTCGAAGTCTGTTTGGTCGAACTTACGCATGATACCACCCCAACGAGTTTCTGGGCTACGCAACGAACCATCTTCATTCAAACCGAGAGAATAGCCTTCAGAACCATCCACATCATAGTTGTTGGCACCTCTTTCTGAAGGATAATAAGCGATATTGAACACGGTCATAAGTGTGGAAAGGCTAGTCGGACGTTCCTTATAGGGGAACAACTCCGGCTCATAAACGGCACGCGCGTAAGGATACGATAAATCTTCTGATGTAATGTTGGAGGGTACCGAAGAGCCGCTGTTGTAGAATAACGGGTCAATGATGTACCATGCCATGCGGGCGCGGTTATAGCCGTAAGCTAACTGACGGCGCACTGGGGCGGTAATAGGCACAGGTGCAGCCTCTGGGAAAAGATCAGGCTGACCTTGCGGCGTAGAAGCCATCACCCAGTTATTGATATTCATCAAGTCAATAGTCGATTTCGCCGACTCGAAATTATCAATGTAAGTGGTACCACTTTTACCAATCTGGCGAGAATGGCCGGGAATGAAATGGGCGAACTCACCATCCAAATTCAGGTAAGATTTGGTTGTGGTATGATGAAAACTCAGGAGATCAATTGCTTTTGTAATGAAAGGAAGCTCGGTTTTATAGGCGAAATTCATACCCCAAATCAAGTTATTGATAGGTTCATCGCCATAGTTGACCTTGTTGGTAATGGGACGCTCGCTAAGATTCAGCAATGTAGCACCAACCGTAAAGTCAGGAGAGAACACATAATCCAAATTCACACCGAACATGCGTTTATCAGTTTGGTAGGCATCATCCACTTCGGGCGAAATCTGGATGGGCGTACCTGAAGCCAAAATACTCTGGTTGATAATCGTTACCACACCCATGTCATAGTTAACCGTGTAATCCACATTCTCGGTCAGTGTGATACCGCCGGCGGTCACCTTCACAGACTTGGTGGCACCGCCGCCCGTGAAATGGAACTCGGAACCGTAGGAAGAGCGGTAACTACCTTCGATGTAGTATTTATTTTTGTTCGTAATCTGCTGCGCCATAGTCTTTGTCATGGTGTACAAAGAATCAAACGCATATTTATCAGCCAACTCGGGGTCATCGAGAACTGCCCGTAAGTCTTTACCAAAAGGTTGCGTAGTGGGGAAATAGACACGACCGTTGCTGGAGTTAATAGTACCACCCACGAGTTGCGCACCATCTATGAAGTCGAAAATACCATCCGGTGTAGGATCCTGTTGAATATTCAAACGGTCCAAGCCCATCAAACGAATCAAGGGAATACCCTTCTGTGCACCCTGCGTGAAGAAACCGTTTGCCACTCCCTCAGCATCACCTGTGTAAAGAATATTCAAACGGAATTTATCAGGAGAGACCTGATAGGCGGAAAGGCTATAGACGTTTTTCATCATCAAGTTCCACAAAGGAGACTTGACGTTCAGATTGGAACTCTTCAACAATTTGGCTCGAATACAGTTCGGGGTCGCCACTTCGTTAGAGAACTCACCGACTTGATACACGTGGTCGTCACCAATCACCGTGTATTGGAATGCCACTGCCAACACTTGGTCAGAAGCCAATGCCGAATTCAAGGAGATGAAACCCAACTTCGTGTTCACCGTATATTCATTCGATGACAACAGACGGGCACTCTCTACTTTTTCGTAGTTTGTTCCCGACTTCATACCGATCGACTGCATATTGCTCGACACTTGGGAGATGTCACGAATCAATGAACTGTCCGCGTACATCGTCAAATTGTTGGTATAGTTGTCAGGAAGTTGACCTCCTTGAAATGCCGGGTTATAGGAAATATTGACAAACTCAGGGTCATACTCACCTAAGTCTGTGAATGCCACGACATTACGGTTATTTGTAGTTGCCGCACCGACGGTCGTTCTCCAAACCTCAATCTTGGTAATCACGATAGGAGAGCTAACCAAAGGCAAAGTACTCAAATATTCGTTGTAATGTTCCTCGAAGAACTGGCTGAGGAAGAAGTGCTTGTTTTCTTCATACTCATCAGCACGGAAATAAAAGTCTGTCTCCTCTGCACCGCCCGTCACTGTGATGTTCTGTGTGGAGCCTTTCTTTCGGGAAGCAACGGCCGTCACGAAGAAGTTACCGAATTTGAGTTGCGTTTTCACACCGAAAAGGCTTTGGCTACCCGTGATAAGCGTGCTATTCAGCGGAAACGTAATATCACCAAATTCAATAAGTTGCAGAATATCATCCTCTTTACCGTTGTACTTGAGCTTGATTTGATCTGTCTTCGTAGTCACTGCCAATTCATCAGTCGAATAGTTCAAATTAAACTCAATCTTATCTCCGATTTTAGCCAGCAAATTCAATTGGATATCTTCGTCAAAGTCCAATTGAAGTTGTTTACGCTGCTTCACCGGCAAGTTCCAGTTATCAGTTTTGGTGAATTTAGCACCCAATTTCAGTCCCACAGAACCTGAAGGGCGGATGTCGATCGTATTACTACCGAAAATACCTTCAAAGATGTCACCGCCGATATGAAGTTGCGGAATCAAACCGCTACCGGTGCGAGAGTTGCCTTTAGATCCAATACTCCGACTCTGATTCTGCCAATAATCGTGAATACTTTGTTGTAAGTCGTAGTCAATATACTCTTTGACATCCATATACGTTCCTGCGCCGAAAGGGGTGCTACCCGTCATATACTGGAAATTATACGTATTGGTAACGGGGTCATAGATAATGGTCTGACCTACTCCCGGAGGGTTTTGCAAATAAAACGGATTGTCCGGATCAGGATTCAACGGGTTGATGTCAGGTTGCGGTAATGCCGGAGGATTGGTGTCCGGCGGACAAACAGGAGATGGCTCTTGCGTTTCAGTTTCAGCCTTCTTAGGCAACGGCTTATGATCAACAGACCATTTAGCAGCCTGTAGTTTCGATAATCCGAAACAACCTAACAGGAGTGCCAATATGATACTATATAATATATAATGCTTTACTTTCAAATTTCCTCTTTTTGGTTTACAATAATTTCAACGCCTTCTTAATGAGTTCTTCTACAGTTAGTTGTATTCCTTCTACTTTAATAATTTTATCCAAGACCGCTTCAGCATTATTCTTCGGAAAACCTAAAGCGACCAGAGCAGATAACGCTTCATACTTATTATTATTGTATGCGACATTAATTTTTGTTGCATCTGCCCAAGAAGCCTTCTTGGCCTTGTCTTTCAACTCTATCACCACACGTTGTGCCGTCTTCGTTCCAATGCCTTTCACCGACTGTATCGTCTTCACATCCTCCATGGCGATGGCGTTCAGTACCTCTCCTACACTCATCGACGACAAAATCAGTCGTGCGGTGTTCGGTCCGATACCGTTAACGGATATTAGCAGCTTGAAAAGTTCGCGTTCTTCTTCTGTCGCGAACCCATAAAGCACTTGCGCGTCTTCCTTCACGATGAAATGAGTAAGCAACTTAACCTCTTTTTGATCCTTGACTTGCGAAAAAGTAGCCAAGGAGATGTTGATGGTATAGCCCACCCCACCGGATGTCTCGACGATGACATAGGCAGGATTCACTTCTTCTATAGTGCCTTTTACGTGGTTAATCATATTCTTAAAAATAAGCGGCAAAAATACAAAATTTGGGGCTACCTTCCGTTAGTCATTTTATGGTCTCCAGTATAGGTGAATGGGATATGGTTTGATTCGCAGAAAACCCGCCAACGGTCTATGTAAAACGGTGTATTTGAACCGTCTGCTATCACTTCCTGAAATGGAATAATGGCCAACAATTCTTCTGGATCCATCCTCGGATTTTGTCTTAAAAAAAGGCAATCAATCCGCAAACCTGACACATAATCGCCCTTCCAAATTTTCTGCTTTTGGGTGAGAATAAAGAAGTTCCTATTTCCAAAACGGATGAAGTTTCCTCGCTTGCATAGAAAGGGACAGTCGAACTGGACGGTATCCAAATCCACCATTTCGGTCTGTAGATGGTGTCGCAACGCATGATTGCGTATATTGTACTGATACAGCTTGTCTTCCGCGTGACGAATGGAATCCGCAAACACAATCGCCCGACCATGGTAATTGAACTCCAAGGCACTGCTTTTTCGGATATGATAAGCCATATAGCTTGTCTCCCGACAAAGCATCCTCTCTTTGACGGGAAAAGAAATGCAAAACAATGTGAAACAGACACTTGCAGTCCAAAAGAATCTTCGATGCTTCTGATAAAGCCATAAGCAGATAAACAAGATAACTCCATATAAAAGAAGTACTTGCGACAATCGGTAATCCAAATTCCCCGTCACTGAACCAGGAAGATTTTCGATGAATGTGATCATTATGTTCATCAGTCTGATTTCCAGTGTCAGCAGGGTGGACAGATAGTGTGCGAGAAACGGGAATAGAGAGACAGGCAGCAACGCTACGCCAGTGATAATGACCACAAATGAAAGGGTAATCACACTTAAGTTCGAAAGCATGAAATAGTTAGGGAATTGGGCGAAATAGTAAATGGAGATGGGCGAGGTGCCAAGCTGCGCCGCCACAGAAACGGACAGCAATTCCCAAAAATAGTTGCCAATCTTCGTTCTACACTTGTAAACAGCTGAAAGCTTCGGCTGGAACAGCACGATGCCCGCCACCGCAAGATAGCTCAGCTGAAAACCCACTTCAAAGAGAAGCAACGGATTAATAACCAATAAGATAAACATCGACGCAAAGAGACTGTGAAAGACATTGGTATTTCTTCGCAGTAGCTGACCAATCGCCACAAAAGAGAACATCGTGGCAGAGCGTGTCACCGATGGAGCCAGCCCTGTGATGTGCGCATAAAGCCAAATCACCAACATCACCAACACACTTTTGAAAATTTTGGAACTTCGAAACAGGTCTAAGGGTTTCAATAGGAAATTGATAATCATAAAGATAACTCCAACATGCATTCCCGAAACACACAGAATGTGACTCACTCCCGCCGAAGAATAGGAGGCTTTCAATTCAGGATCCAATGTATCGTCATCCCCTAAAAGGATGGCCTTCAAAATATCAAATTCATCGCCATTCATCCCCGCTGCTATGTATATGTTTGTCAATTGATTACGAATGTTTTGGGCAACAAATATCAATCGATTGGCGGGTGCATGCCCAAAGCAATGCCAAGCACCATCGCGCACAAAGCCCGAATAATAGATACCTCGCCGTCGCATATACTGTTGATTGTCAAAAGCTTCCGGATTGTATGGCGGTTCAATACGCGACAAATTCGTATGCACAAACAGCAGATCACCATAACGCAGTTCGTGAGCCTCATCGGAAGGCTGAAGATAGAGCAGAACTTTGGATATAAGCTTCTGGTTCTCTGATGTTTTCAACACTTCTGCCACTACTTTCATACTCTTTTCCCGTGGAGTTGGTTCTTCTGATACGCGCATTACCCAATCCGAGTTGCCTTCCATCAAATGATCTGGCAAAGGAGAATGGAAATGTTTATTTGTCAAGAAAATACCTGCCAATAGGTACGATGTGACCATTATGGTTGTCGTAATCGCACGCCATTTATATGCTTTGACAAAAGAGCACAAAATCGATGCAACAAACAGAATACCAGTTACATAGGTCACGATGCTACACACCTTGTCGGAAAAATCTCCGAAATAAGCAACCATAATGCCAACAACATAAGGCAAAAGCACTTTCACTATGGGATAGTTTTCAAGTTTCATACAATTTTTTGTTTTAGGTCAAACATTAGTTTTCTCTTGGCAAAGATACAACGAGAAAGCACCTTTGTCAAGAGTTTTGGAAAATTTTTTTATCTCTGATTTTCAGACAGATAAAAAAATATTTTAACTATTCAGGATTGAATAGTTAAAATATCTGATGGTTTTTCGCAAGAAAATGGTTATAAGACTACCACAACGGCATCAGTCGCCTTTTGGCGCACGCCCTTCGGCAACGTAATAGTGTATTCGTCGCCTTTTTTGGAAATAGTGGCTTTTTCGAGAGTACCCAGAATGGTGGCCTTGCCCGTCTTCACGGGTTTCTCCAGATTTTTGAAAGTAAAAGTCGCAGGAACAGCTTCATTTTCAGGAAGTAACAACAATGCGTAACGTTGTCCCTCCTTGTTCTGAGTAAAACGTACCTGTCCGTAGCAATACGGATAGCATGGGCGCGTTTGGTATATTGCTCTTCCATTGATATTCAGCCATTTACCCATATCCTTCAAACGTTCCACAGCAGTTGGGGGCAACGTGCCTTCCGGAGACGGTCCTACATTCAGCAGGAAATTACCGCCTTTAGCCACAATGTCTATCAACAAGTGTATCAGACGATTCGTCGATTTGTAGTTGTCTGTGGGAACGTATGACCAAGAATCTCCCATCGACATGCAGGTTTCCCACGGATAGGGAAGTAACGTATCAGGGACCTGCTGCTCTGGCGTACGATAGTTCTCGTACTTGCCGTGCACACTACGATCTACAATGATAAGGTCAGGGTTATTGGCGCGCACGTCTTTCGCAACGCGCTTCATGTCAATATCTTGAATCCAACCTTGGCAACCTAACCAATCGCGACATTCGTCATCTACGCTCCATTCAGGACGCACCCAGCCACCATCAAGCCACAGAATGTCAATGTCGCCGTAATTGTTGGCCAACTCGTGCAATTGCTTGCGCGTAAAGTCACAGTATTTCTCCCATCTTTCGGGATGTTTTGTGGGGTCGTAGTTCACATTGCGATCCGGAGTCGCCCATTCGGGAGCCCAATAATCGGGACAATGCCAGTCGGGTTTCGAGAAGTACAATCCTGTCCAAAGACCTTCGCTACGGAAGGCCTTCACCAATGCGCGCGTCACGTCAGCATTAGGATTCGAAGAAAACGGACAATCCTTGCCCGTAATGGAATAATCCGTCTCTTTGGTATCGTACATGCAAAAACCATCGTGATGCTTTGTGGTGAAAACGAAGTACTTCATACCACAATCACTGGCCAATCTCGCCCAGGATTCTGGATCAAACTGTGTCGGGTTAAATGTTTTGTTAAGTGCTTGGTATCGAGCCTTATAATCGGTATATGGTTCTCCATTCCGATCAATCCACGGTTCGTTGCAAATCGACCATGACTCCACAACTCCCCACTGCGAATATATCCCCCAGTGCATCATCAGACCAAACTTCAAATCCTGCCATTGTTCAATGCGGTTCAGGATCACAGGATCTGTTTCAAACTGCCGCTCGGACTGAGCATATATTGTTGAAAATGAACAGATTGTCAATAATATCAACGGAATAAGAAATACTTTCTTGAATGTCATAATATTGATTTTGAATCATACAAAATTTTTGGCTGTTGGCTGTAACTAAAAGGCTAAAAGCTAAAGGCTGACTGCCATGCATCCCGCACCACTTTTTCAATCGAATCCTTATCAAAGCCAACCTCTTTGTAAAGGTGGGGGATGTCGCCGTGGGTGATGAAACGATCGGGGAGAGCGACGTGCAACAAGTGCGGTCTTGTTGTAGGAGTGCTATTTATCACGTCTTTACGGTCAAGGAATTCAGAAATTTCAGAGAACAAACCGCCTTTTTCAGTGCCGTCTTCCACTGTAATCCATATTGGATAATCGTTAAGATATTGTTCCAACGCACATTCATCCAACGGTTTAAGATAACGCACATCGAAATGAGCTGGGGTAATGCCTTCCTTTTTCAATTTTTCCAACACATTTTGCACATTGTTTCCCAAGGGTCCAATCGTCAAAATCAGCACCTTTTGGCCCTCACGAAGCAAACGACCTTTGCCAATAGGCAAAATTTGCGGTTCGTTATGCCAATCAACGAGTACTCCACGTCCGCGCGGATAGCGAATCACGAACGGAAGTCCTTGATTCTTAGCATTATGATAAGCCGTCACCATCAGGTTTCGGAGTTCATGTTCATTGTAGGGAGAAGCGATGATAAGGTCAGGAATACAGCGCAGGAAAGCCAAATCGAATGATCCTTGGTGCGTAGCTCCGTCTTCGCCAACCAGTCCCGCACGATCAATGCAGAAGATGACCGGTAGTTTCTGTAACGCCACATCGTGAATCACCTGATCATAACCTCGTTGCAAAAAGGAAGAGTAGATGTTACAGAACGGCACGTAACCTTCTGTGGCCAAGCCAGCTGAGAAAGTAACGGCGTGCTGTTCCGCAATACCCACGTCAAAGACACGCTCTGGAAACACTTTGTCCATGATAGTGAGTGAACAGCCTGTGGCCATAGCCGGCGTGATACCTACCACTTTATCGTCCTTACGCGCTAGTTCCAAAATGGTATTGCCGAAAACATCCTGATATTTAGGAGGTTGCTGCTTCTCTTCCGCACGTATGATCTGCCCCGTATCGGGATCGAACTTGCCAGGAGCATGGTATTGGGTCTGGTTTTGTTCCGCCGCTTCAAGACCTTTACCCTTTACTGTCAGAACATGGAGCAGTTTCAGACTCGGCAGCTTCTTCATAGCCTGCAAGGTTTTCACCAAATTGATGACATCGTGACCATCAGCGGGACCAAAATAGCGATAGCCCAAACTTTGGAACCAATTGCTTCCACCGAACAACCAGCCTTTCACAGAGTTACCCATCTTACTGAAAAAATTGGTAACGCGGTTAGGATGATTGGTACGGAAAGTGAACGCATTCCAAAGACGATTTTTCAAACGGTTATAAGCAGGGGAAGTCGTGATGGAAAGCAGATATTTGCTCATTGCACCCGTACTTTTATCAATCGATATCTTATTATCATTCAGAATGATAAGCATATTGACATCGCGATAAGGAGCCTGGTTCATAGCCTCAAAGGCCATGCCACCACCAATAGCACCGTCACCGATGACGGCAATGTGACTGCGAGTCATGTTGCCTTCCATTTTAGCTGCCACCGCCATGCCCAACGCTGCCGAAACAGACGTAGAGGAGTGCCCTGTGCCAAATGCATCGAACTCGCTCTCTTCACGGTGAGGGAAACCGCTAATGCCATTGTAGCAACGATTAGTGCAGAACTGTTCTTTTCTGCCAGTCAGTATTTTATGGCAGTAAGCCTGATGACCTACATCCCAAATCAGCTTGTCGTTCGGGGTATCGAAAACGTAATGAATGGCCACCGTCAGCTCCACCACACCCAAACTCGACCCAAGGTGACCGGGATGCTCGGCCGTCTGCTCAATAATGAAATGCCGAAGTTCGTTGCACAACTGCGGTAACTCATTGACAGACAGCTTTCGCAGATCTTCCACATTATGAATATGAGACAATAGATTTTCCATTGTTTATCCTATTATCTTTTGATAAAAGTCGATAATTTTTTGCGCGATAACCGCATTATTATGGTTAACCGAGATATAATGTTGCGCATTTTCGCTGATAATGGAGCAAATATCCGGCATTGTGACACACTTGTTAACCACTGCCACGAACTCTTCCGGAGTATTAGCGATGAAAAGATGCTTGCCATCCTGCACATCCAGTCCTTCCGCACCGATGGAGGTGGTAATGACCACCCGGCCTAATGCCATGGCTTCCACAATTTTAATACGAATACCACTTCCCGAAAGCAACGGCACCACCATTATGTCATGATCCATCATGAATTCGTTAGCATCAGGCACCGCCCCAACGACTGTCACGTTCTTATCCTGACGGTTTCGGATGCTGTCTGGAATATCATGGCCCGCCAGCGTGAAAGTCAAATCGGGATGCGCCTTAAGAATTTCCGGCCACACCTCATCCAAGAACCATTCGATACCCTCCACATTCGGCGACCAATTCATACTGCCAAGGTGAAACAACGACGGATGGTCAGTGGCGATATAGTCATCATCCTCCATATCATAATTATCGACATTAATACCAAAAGGAATGACTATGCCAGGCACATTGGGCATGGTACTGTTAAAATATTGATAATCAGGCTCAGAGATAGACATATAACCATCTACTTCCTGTAAAATTTTGCGTTCCACCCGTCTTAGTTGATGCGCATTGACCCTGTAAGCCAGTTTCATCACCAGATTACGCTCATTTTCAGACAGTCTCACCCAAATTTGATGCTCAATATTATGCAGCCGCATCAGTATTTTGGCTTTAGAATATTTCCGAATCAACGGAATATAGGGTGCCATATAAATGGACTCGATATGAACAATATCAAAAGTCTCACATTTCAGAATCTGGGTCAACTTATTGACCATATTTTTGTGATAGAAACGGCTAATCTGGTAAGATTTTCCCGTAAACAGCGTCTTCAGGGCTTCAATTTTGTGCGGAGTAGTGTCAATATATACCGATTCGAAACGAGTTTTTTCCAAGTAAGACTTAGAAAAAGCCGACACCATGAAAGGATGTTTAGGAGTAGCCACTGCCACCACTTTCACATCCACGCCACTATCTAACAAACACTGTGTGATGTTGTTAATGGCGATACAACCACCGTCAATGGCAGGTAAAGGCGTTTTATGACAAAGTTGCAGAATCTTCATGTCTTATACGGGTAAATAGTTTGATTTTTTTCAATTTATCAATCATTTTGGAATAAGTATCAGGCGACAGTACGGCGGTATCCATCGTAGCATGGTAGGTCAGGAAAATACAGAGTGGCAGCAAGATAAACGATGACAGCCACGTACCAAACCAGACAGGCATTACGTTTCCCTTCGCGATTTTCTCGCCTATCATGGAAAGGGCAAAATAGATGACGAAAAATAAGACCGTCAGCACCAAAGGAACCGCTATACCACCTTTGCGAATGATGGATCCTAATGGCGCTCCGATGAAGAAAAAGAGCAGACAGGCAACCGCTAAACGATACTTCTGCAACAATTCGATCTGAAAAGTCCATAAGTTTGCAGTGCGATAAGTGGCTTCGCTGTAGTTGAATTGCATGGAATATATGGAAGAACGGGAAGCGTTTTCGGCATTATTCAACACGCGGGAGCGCAATTCTGACGGCAAAGAGGCAACCTCCAGTTTTTTAGACACTGTCTGTGATTCAAAGTCTTCATTTCCGCGAATGAAACTGTTGAAGAAGTACAAATTGTTAAAAAACATATTTACGGTATTGTCTTCGACCGCGCGTATTTGGACTTTCATCGTATCAATCTTTTCTTTCAACTGTCTGGAAGTCAATGTAGAAGAGTGTGATTCAAAAAGATTGGCATCCACTTGGCTCAATGAAAACTCCGACATGTCGAAACGCCTGTACTGTTTATCAAAGGTGGCGCGCATCAGGGGGAGTTGTGTACGGCGAGGTCTCCTACCCATAGAGGAGGATTCATCCCAGAAAGAGCCGTTATTTAGTGTAAAAAGCAGGTAGTGTTTATCCTCAGTAATCTTCATAGTACCTGATTCAGCGTATGTTACGGATGTATTTCCCTGTCGGCGAGAATGATCGTAGATGAGGATGTCCTTTATAGTTTCGCCATCAGACATTTTTTTGCCCACGAGAATGGAATAATTGTCAAAACCATCATAGAAAACCCCTTCCTCAATGTTGAGGGCAGGTTTCTGTTCTTGTATATCATAGAGTAACATCCTGAGTTTCAGGGTGGCATGAGGTATTATCTGATCGGAGAAGAGGAAGGAGATGCACGAAATCAACACGGTCAGGAGAGCGAGCGGAGTCATCATTCTTCGTGTCGAGATACCCGCCGATTTCAGTGCGACAATCTCATAACGTTCGCCCATATTTCCGAACGTCATCAACGATGCCAACATCACAGCCAGCGGAAAAGCCATGGAAGAGAGCGAGATAGCTGCGTAGAACATCAGCTTCAGCATCACGCTGATTTCCAGACCTTTGCCCACAAGTTCATCAACCCATTTCCAGACGAACTGCATGAGTAACACAAACAAGGCCACGAAAAAAGTCAGAACAAAGGGGCCGAGAAAATTCTTGCAAAGATATCTATTGATGATTTTCACAAGAGAAGCTATTAGTAATCTCCCAGTGTTTCAGGGAGTTGAGCTAAAGCAGCAGCAGCCTGCTCATCGTTAGGCGGCGTGCCGTGCCATTTATGCGTACCCATCATAAAGTCCACACCTTGACCCATTTCCGTCTTCATAAGGATGACGATAGGTTTTTGGTTGCCGGCGAGAGTTTTGGCCAATTTCAGAGTATGGAGGCAACTCTTGATGTCGTTGCCATTCATATCCAGCACCAACCATTGGAAAGCCTCGAATTTGGCACGCAAGTTGCCGAGATTCATCACAGCATCCGTGCTTCCGTCAATTTGTTTCTTATTGTAGTCAACCGTAACAATCAGGTTGTCAACATGTTTTGAGCCCGCAAACATGATAGCCTCCCAATTTTGTCCCTCTTCCAATTCACCGTCGCCCGTAAGCGTATAGACCAAATGTTTGTCTTGATTGGCCTTTTTGGCAAGTGCTGCGCCGATGGAGACGGAAAGTCCCTGACCGAGTGAACCAGAGGCGACACGAATGCCGGGAAGATCTTCCACAGGTGTGGGGTGACCTTGCAGACGAGTGCCAATCTTACGAAATGTTGCCAGCTCTGACACTGGGAAATAACCTCTGCGAGCCATCACACTGTAAAGCACCGGGCTAATGTGACCATTGGAGAGGAAAAACATATCCTCGCCGTTTCCTTCGCGTGTAAAATGCTCAGGATCGATCTCCATCACATCAAAATAGAGAGTCGTCAAAAAGTCCGCACAACCTAACGAGCCGCCCGGATGACCTGACTTTGCACCGTGAACCATGCGAATAATATCTCTGCGCACCTGCGCCGCAACATCTTGTAACTTATTGATTTCCATAATAATATATTATTTCCTATGTATAAGAATGTTTAATTTCTCCATTTTTGAAATATGCGGCAAAGATACATTTTTCTTGTGAACGATTTTTTGTATTTTTGCCGCCTGAAAGAAAAACTTCGCTAATGAAAAAGATTTTTATCCCTATCCTGTTGGTCGGCCTGCTGGTAATGGCCGTCTCTTGTCAAAAGAAAAAGGCATTCACAGAGAATCCTAACATGACCTATCGTACGCTGGGCAGCACTGGCATTCGTGTGGGCGAAATCGGCATCGGTTGCGGTGCGTTTGGCAAAATGGACACAGCCGAATCGCGAAAATTGCTCGGATATGCCATGGACAATGGTGTGAACTACATCGACATTTACGATGCTGACCCCAAAGTTCGCAGTAACATCGGCTATGCACTCAAGGGTCGCCGCGACGAAATGGTCATCCAAGGGCATATCGGATGTTGGTGGAACGGCACGAGTTACGAGCGTACCCGTGACGTGGAAAAATGCAAAATCGGATTTAACGACCTCTTGGAACGACTTGGTACTGATCACATTGAAGTGGGAATGGTACATATCATCGATAACCTTGAAGAGTGGAACGAGCTGGAAGGCAGTCCTTATCTCGAATACGTGAAGAGTTTGAAGAAGGAGGGCAAAATCGGCCATATCGGCATCAGCAGTCACAACGCAGAGGTGGCATTGAAGGCCGCCAAGAGTGGACTGTTCGAGGTCATCATGTTCAGCCTGAATCCCGTTTTCGACCGCATACAAGCGGGTGCGAACCTTTGGGATTCAACCACTTACCAACACCTACTGCCTGGCATCGACCCCGTACGCGTGGAACTGTATGACTATTGTGCGCAACACAACATCGCTATCACGGTGATGAAAGTGTTCGGCGGTGGTGGCCGACTGCTTGACGAAAAGGCTTCCCCACTTAAATTCGCATTGACACCCGTGCAGTGCATCGCTTACTCCTTGGCAAAACCCTGCGTGGCCGTGGCCATCTGCGGTGCCGACAACATCGAAGAGTTAAAAGCTGATTTGCAATATGTTAAGGCTTCTGATGAGGAAAAAGATTTCAATTCCGCACTGAATAAAGGGACGGCAAAAGCTGACGGCAAAGGCACGGGTTGCACTTATTGCAACCACTGCGCTCCCTGCCCCGTGGGAATCGACATCGCCGCTGTGAACGAGTTATTAGACGAAGTACAGCAAAACAACGGCGTTGTAAGTGACGAAATAGCAGTCAAATACAAAAAGTTAAAGTATCACGCCAGCGATTGTGTTGGCTGCGGCCAATGCGAAGAACGTTGTCCCTTCGGTGTCCCCGTCCGCGAAAAAATGGACGAGGCGCAGGCGGTGTTTGGGTACTAGCAGAGCTTGCGCCTTACGGCAGAGCTATTTCACCACCCTGTCCGCATTCTGCGCGATGAAACTCTTCCAGTTCGGGGCTTTCGTTTTGCCGAAAAGAACCTTTTGCTGTAGATGATGGCAGACGGCGACGGCCAAGGCATCCGTAGCGTCCAGAAATTCAATTTGTTGTGAAATGGGATACATCCGGCAGAGCATGTCGGAAACTTGCTCTTTGGCAGCGTTGCCGTTGCCAGTGATAGCTTGCTTGATTTTGCGCGGAGAGTACTCATACACCTCCATACCCGCGTGCAAACACGCGGCAATCACCACCCCCTGCGCACGACCTAACTTAAGCATCGACTGCACGTTCTTACCGTAGAACGGTGCCTCAATCGCCAGAATATCAGGATGATACTGTTCAACTAACCCATTGATGCGCTCATAAATGTACTTCAACTTGGCATACGCATCCGTCATCTTCGTCATCTGCAACACACTCAACACCTCCACCTCTGACTTGTTCAGTTCGGTGTTCAATAACGCATAACCCATGATGTTCGTACCCGGGTCGATGCCTAAAATTTTTCTGCGTATCTTGTTGTCATCCATATTGTTGGCTGTTAGCTATTAGCTGTTGGCTTTCATGAAAAACAAATTTTGTTCGTCCCGTAATCGATAACCGCCTTGTGCATTACGCAGAAGTCGTTGCCTAAAATCATCTGCACGGGTTTCTGTTTCAATGTTTGATAGGCAGTGTTGATGTGCGTGAAATCGATCACGGCCACATTTTCCAAAAGTTTTTTGTGAAAACGACCGAGCTTGAAGTCGGGCAGATCTGCCACCAGCACCTCGAAGCCAGTGCCGCCAATTCCTGCATTAACACCTTCGTTTGCTTCCATCTGTAACTCCGGAAGTATCTGATCCACAAACTGTTTGTCAACACAACTGTGCGACGCGCCTGTGTCAAGCACAATACGAATTTTCACACCCGCCACCGAACCATTCAGCAACGTATGATAATCACCTTTTTCTAATTCTACTATTTTTAATGATGATTTGTATGTTGACATTGACTCTTGACTATTGACTTTGACTTAGAACTTTGACATAGACTTTTGACTGTTGGTGAAGACACCATAATAGGACATCTCTACAGCCCTCCCTTCTCCCTCGACCCTCGACCCTCAACACCTACAGCCAGTGTTTTTTAATAAAGAACACAATCAACACGACCGAGATAAGCAAACAGATTCCTATCACATAGAGGAAAGCAAAGGGAGAGTTCGCCATGGGGAGGCCGACATTCATGCCATAAAGCCCTGATATAAAGGTCAATGGCAGTATAATAGTGGAGATAATCGTAAGCATGCGCATGATTTCGTTGGTCTTATTGGCCTGTAACGAATCGAAAGTGCTCGATAAGCCGGCGACCAATTCGCCGTAGTCATCGACCATATCCCACATCTTCTGGTAGAAGTCCAAAATATTACCCCAGTACTCTTCCATATCATCGGCGAATCCTTTCACCTCGCCCGACTCAAACATCTTGAACAGACGAAGTTGCGGCTTGAACATGGTGTTCATCTGGATAATGTTTTTGCGGATGATGGAAATCTGCTCAATGATTTTCTCGGCTCTGCTACTGAACAGTTCGCGACTGATGAAATCGATTTCTGTACCGAGTCGCTCCACAATCAGGAACGTTTCCTTCATCATACGATATAAAATATGGTATAGCATCGCATCGGAGGTGCCGCTGATTTCGTCCTCGTCCTCCGGTTCCGGGTCAATTTTCTTCAAATTGAAAAGATCTTGCACCACATAATGCGAATTTCCAACGGTAATCAAGTAATCTTGACCCCAGAAAATCTTGGTTTCTTCAGTTTTTACTAATCTTGTACGCTGATCCAGCAATGGAAAATGCAAGACCAGAAAAAAATAGTCGTCGTAAATATCTATTTTGGGACGTTGAACAAAACTCGAACAGTCTTCTATATCCAAAGGGTGAAAGTGGAAGTTATCCCTTAAAAAGTCTAAATCTTCAACGGTTGGATTGGTGATATGATGCCATTTGTAAGCACCGAAATTGATGGTGTCAACCATAGATAACCTCCTTTCTTTTAATGGGTTAGAAAACTAAATACTACATCTTGGCGCAAAAATTTTACGAATGGCAAAAATACACTTTTTTTGGAAAACCACGCTTACAATACGGTCACGGAACCTTGGAATACATACGCCTTGCCTTGGGCATTCGTGCAACGGATAATGTAAGTATAGACATTATTGTAGTAAATTTTACCCTCCACTTCACCATTCCACCTGAAATTTTTGTCTGTGGAATAATACACCATTGATCCCCAGCGGTTGAAAATGCTGATTTCAAAATCTTGGAATGAATGTTGCGTGGGCTCGGGAATACTGAAATAATCGTTCAAACCATCGCTCTTGGAGGGTGTGATGGCATTGGGCAAAATGAGCTTAAACTCACAAGGTTCGATGGCGTATCGCGCAGTGGATTCGCAATCCCCTTCGGTGGCGGTTACACTGTATATTCCTGGCATTGTCACCGTGATTTGCGGCATACTTTCACCTGTGTTCCATTGATAATCAGACATTTCCGTTACAACCGACAATTCTGCCGACAATCCTTCGCAAAAATCCGGAGTGAGCGAAATAATCTGTACGGCAGTATCTACAACTACCAAATGGAGCATCACCACACTGTCGCAACCTTGCCCTGATGTCAACACGAGCATTCGTTGCAGCGTATCGGCATCAACCGTTTCAGCCGCAGGAATCGAGAACCCGTTGGCATTATAACCGTCGCCCTCACAAACAACATCCTCGATAAGTTTCTCATAAAGCTCATTTACAACAAGTTGAAGCACTATCACACTATCACAATGATCTGTAGAGAGATGCTGTTCATACGTATAGGCACCTGGTTCCTCTGTCATGGTCTCATCCACTTCGAAGCCGTTTTCCCAATAGACACCGCCCTGGCAAACAGCGGCAGACAGCGTATCGTAGTAACTGGGCCAAATGGCCACATTCACTGTGTTGCTGTAGCTTGTACCGCAAGTGGCGGTAACCCAGGCGCGACGCAGACGGAACGTGGAAACCTGTGGAATTTCTGGATAAGTGTAATTTTGCGTATTTGCCACGCCCGGAGCATCCGCCCAAGAATGGCCATCATCGGAAAGCTGCCACAAATAGCCCCCGTCATCGCCACCGGAAGCCTCCTCGCCTTGGAAATCCACCAACGGCTCACCTTGGCAAATCGATTGATCAGCCGTAATCGAACCAGGAACTAATTCATCATGCAAATTTCTAAGTGTCAATGTATCAGAAGCAAGACAACCCAACAAATCCGTAACTGTGAAAGAATAAGAACCTGCTGCTGCATTGTTCAACAGCGTAGTGTTGGAAACCGTCGTCCCGGCACTATCTTTCCACTGATAATTCAGCGGGGCTTGGCCGCCCGTCACACTGGCAACGGCCGCACCCGTAGAAGCCCCGTAACAAACGACATGCGACACATTTCCAATCGCCGCAAACATATCATTAACACCCACCGTGTAGGTGACGAGGCTGTCGGCACCATGCGTCGTCAACAAAGTGTCAGTCACCGTGCCCGCCGCATTGAACGTATGTCCACACCATTGCATAGGGAAAGCAACTGCACAAACGGTTGTATCCTTCGTCACACTCACATTCGGGTAAATATACACCTGCTGCCAAATCACCGAATCACATTCCTCATGCGTATTGAGTGAATACTGGAACTGCACATCCTCGGGGATAACAAACGTAATATCCGCAGGAGCAAAATAGTAAGGTAACTGATTCTGTATCAGACATAAAGTGTCATAGCTCAAAGTACTGTAATGCACCGTCAAATTGAGGGTGATCACACTGTCGCAGCCGTGGATGGTAGCAAACGAATGCGTATATTGACCGGATTCAGTATAAGTGACACCGTTAAAAACGACACTGTCGCACACAACAGCTCCTAACACACTGTATATCTGATGATAAACTGACACCTTCACTGTTGTATCGTAGTGACATCCGAACGTATCCGTCAACGTCACCGCATAATATCCCGTTGTATCTTGGGACAAATCTGCTGGCGGGGAAACTGTCCAACCATTTTGTACACTATCCGTCAACCACGGCCCTTGCACTCCAAACGTGAACATATTCGGATTCTGATTCAGCACCACTGTATTATCCGATGTGACACCTATCGTGATGGAATAATTCGAATTACTGCAAACATCTGGATTAGAAATACTTACAATAGGATTTGCCAACATTTCCACTGAGTGCGAGGCCGTTGCACTACATCCATGCTCTTCCGTAACGGTCACCTCGTAAGTACCTGTAGCTGAGATTTCTATCGTACGAGTCGTATCGCCCGTACTCCACAGATAAGCAAAGCAACTATCCACAGAAAGGATGGCCGAAGAGTCAAGGCAGAACACCGCAGGTCCCGTGACAGACACTTCAGGATACTGAAAAACAGCAAGTTGCAGCACCACAACACTATCACAGCCATGATGATTTGTGAAATGTTGCTGATACTGACCGCTTTCAGTATAAGTGATGTTATTCCACGTATAACTCTCGCAGACAGTCGTATCCACATACACCGTATCGCGCATATAGAAAGTAATCGGCAGCAGCGTATCGTAGCTACACCCTTGTGAATCAAATAGATGGAAAAGATATTGAACGATAGTGTCGCGAGTTAGCGTGACCGGAGGCGAGAGAAGGAAAACAGTGTCGCTCAGCGCTTCCATCCAAGGTCCATCCACCTCCACATTCGTCACATCTGTATAGTTCATCGTAGTATAGTCGGAAGACAAAGCCAACTCCCAACCAAAAATATAACCATTGTCAATGCTGTAACCGTCCATCACTTCAATGTACCACGATCCGTTGAGCGGACATCCCACCAAACTCTGGAAAGACTGGTCTGGATGATAGAACTTGGTACCCGCCGCCACATTGGAAGAGTCGAAAACAGGATTTGTACTATTACCTACGTTTTGCGAATGGGCATTGACCGAACGATAAATCAAACTTCCCGCACCAGGAGCATACGTATATCCATGTGTACTATTATTCGACCAACAATAATTCCAACCTGTACCCGGAGCATTGTTTGGAGTCGTTTCATCACATGGATGACTATTATCCGAATGATCGTATGCGATGCCAAAATAGGTCCAGTTAGAGGCATTACTTCCAGACTGCCAACTGCGGGAATTTGAAGGTATCGAAGAACTACAAACAGCGGTTGAAGAACCATCAAACCGCAGAATATCAGCCTTTTGTCCATTAGGACAGGTAAGGTTAATATACAGATCCCCGGCATACGAATGCTCCAGGTTCAACCTGACGTACAGAATGTCATTCACATTGTTCACCACCGCATCTTCAGAGAAGGTGGAGAAGGTCAACGGGGAACGATAAGAGCAACCGTGGGGCTGACAATAAACCCCATCGGGAAGGAAAACCGTATCAGTCAATGACAGCGTCGTTTCATGACTGCCAATGACAATATTGGAAGAGGTGCTATGACCTATGGAGAACACGAGAGTATCCCCAGCACACATGGCCGGAAGATCCACGTCAACAATCTCGTTCATAACCGTAGAAGTCACCAACACGGAGGAGGTATCGCTGCACCCATGTTCATCGGTGACAGTTACCGTGTAACGTCCTGTTGTATTGATATTTACGGATTGGTTTACCGCGCCATTGCTCCAAAGGTATGCCGCATTGCTGTCGGCAGTCAAGATGGCAGGTTCCCCGTTGCAAATCACGGGTATGCCAGAAATATGAGCTTCAGGCAACGGCAGTACCGCCAGTTGCATCATCAAAACGCTATCCGAGCCGCTATAGGAAATCAGCGTATCGTACTGAACGCCAGCGCTATCGAAAGTGACTCCATTCCATACGAAAGGAAGTTCGCTCTCACAGATAGTGCTGTCTTCTATTGCATCAACATTATAAAACACTGTCAATTCAATAGTTAGAATACTATCGCATCCCGCCACATTGGTTAGTCTTTGCACGTAAGTTCCTGTAGTGTCGTATGAAAAACCATTCAGAATATATGGCAGATTATTTTCTACAATTGTCACTGGCAAAACCCTTATAGTAGAATCAAGGACGTTGAGAGTCAACGCCAATATGCTATCCACACCCGTGGAGGCCGTCAGTGTATCGTACTGTGTACCAGCAGTCTCAAACACGAAACCTCGCCATGTAAACGGCATATCACGATCGCAAACTGCCGTGTCAATAGGTATTGTGATATTGTATAACACAGTGAGATAAAGTATCCATGTACTGTCACAACCTGCCGCATTCGTAAAATGTTGCAAGTAAGTACCAGAGTCGTAGTAGCTACTGTCGTTTAACACGTAAGGAAGGTTATTCTCCAATATCGTATCAATCAGCGTGTTGGAAAAAGAAGCGAGAGTCGTAAGGCTCAGTGCCAGCACACTATCCACGCCCGTGGAAGCCGTGAGCGTGTCATATTTCGTGCCCACTGTATCAAACGTCAACCCATGCCAAATGACTGGCAACTCGTTATCGCACACCACCGTGTCAATAGGTGTTATCACATTGTATAACACAGAGAGATAAAGGATTAACGAGCTGTCGCAGCCTAATATATTCGTCAAATGTTGCATGTATGTTCCTGATTCATAGTAAATACTGTCATTCAACTCGTAAGGCAAGTCATTCTCCAACCACACAACGTCCAACGTGTCAGAAGTCGTCATCCTCACAAAAACGGATAAAACGAGAATACTGTCAGCACCATCCATTGGATATGAAACCGTCTGTATATCAGCTGAATCAAACGTTACACCACCCCATTCCAAGGGCAACTGATTCGAGCAAATTGTGGAATCCATCGCATAGATAACCGACAAGTGCATAGTGACGATACTATCAGCCCCATGGATAGTCGGCAGCACGTATGTTTTGCTACCTGGCGATGTGAAAACAGAATCATTCCAAGTGTATGGCAATGCCGTAACTAACACTGTGTCATACAAATCCGTAAATTGATGCGCATATATGTGAATGTAAACTGTGGTGTCGAATGAGCATCCATTTGCATCCAAAACGGTGAAAGTATATGCCACCAGCGTGTCATGAGGCAATGTGTCGGGCGGAAGAATCACAAAAGAGGTATCGGAGAGGCGGGAGATCCATAAACCTTCGCAATTTGAAGAATCGACAGAGGCATAGTGACTTGAAATCAGCCTGTCCGCCAAAGATATCTCCCATGTAAAGATATACCCGTTATCATTCACGATGCCATCCATCACCTCAATCTTCCAAGTGCCGTTGAGCGGACAGCCCACCAAACTGTCAAAAGGCACGTC
Organism: uncultured Bacteroidales bacterium; assembly: GCA_946413585.1. Lineage (GTDB taxonomy): Bacteria > Bacteroidota > Bacteroidia > Bacteroidales > WCHB1-69 > F23-D06. The sequence continues at coordinate 13,517 of CAMKLG010000007.1, read as the reverse complement.
CGGATGGTAAAACTGTGTGCCCGCCGCCACATTGGAAGAGTCGATAACCAAACCCTGTGAGCCATATACCGTATGACTATGGGCATTGACGGAACGGTAAATCAATCCGTTAACCCCAGCTGAATATTCGAAACCCGACGTTGTGTTGTTTGACCAACAATAGTTCCAGCCTACCCCTGGCTTGTTTCGTGAAAAGTGCCTATCACACCTGTTGCTAAAGTCATTATCATCGTATGCCCATCCCAAAAATGCGGCCCCGACATTAGAGCCGCCGCCCCGCCAACCCCGTTCCGAACTCGGAATGGAATCCAAACACGGGGACGTACTGTTATCGGTGGATTTCTTCAAAATAGTGGCATGTTGACCATTTGGACATTCAAGATTGATGTAAAGATCCTGAATATAAGAATGTTCCATATTGAGTCGCACATACCGAATATCTTCTGGCGAATGAATCGTGGCGGTATCCTCAAAATCAGAGAAAGTTAACAGAGCCTGGTAAGAACAACCGTATGGATCACAATTCTGACCATCGGGAAGAAACACCGTATCTGCCTGTGACAAAGTTGTTTGCAGATTAATATACTGTAAATTATCCTCCTCTGTCGTACCAATAGTCACCATTTGAGTGTCCCCCGCCGCCATATCCGACAAATAGACATCTACAATAGGATTCTCAGGAATAATCACATTCAACACTATGGTACTATCACAACCGTTTTCTCCAACAGACGAGAATGTATATTCTCCTGATTCTTTGTATGTTACACCCTCCCATATCAAACTATCGCACACCACTGTATCCACATAAATCACTTGAGGATACACCAACGAGATATAAACAGCAGAATCTGTAGAGCAGCCGTATTCGTCCGTTACATGAACGCTATAGAACCCTGAATCAACGACAGTTATAGATTTTGTGGTATCTCCTGTACTCCACACACAAGTAGCAACGCTATCCACTGAAATGATCCGCGAGAAACCCTCGCACAAAGGCCCGACTCCCGAAAAGGTCACCACCGGAGGATCCAAGATGGACAGGTTCAACACCGCAATACTGTCACAGCCGTGAATAGTGGATCCCAACGTGTCGAAATAAACGCCAGATTGGGTATAAGAGTGGTCGTACCATTCGAAAGCATCCTCGCAAACTACAGTATCTGTCACCAACACCTCGTTCGCAAAAAAAGCGACATACACTACCGTGTCGTAGCTGCAACCAAACGAGCTGTAAAAACGGAAAACATAAGGAATTATCGTATCATGCGGCAGGTTGACGGGCGGCGAAATGACAAACGAGGAGTCATTCATCGTCGTCACCCAAGGTCCCTCCAATGTGGTATGTGTCACACTCGCATGTTCAATGGTCATAATATCCTGTGCCAACGCCAACTCCCACCCAAAAAGATAGCCGTTATCCGCGATATTGCCATCGACTACTTCGATGTACCAATCCCCATTCAAAGGACATCCTATCAAACTCTCAAAAGACTGGTCAGGATGGTAAAACTGCGTGCCAGCAGCAACATCAGAAGAATCAAAACTTTGGGGATACACGTAACCATAAACCGGCCATCCCATGTAGGAGGGTTCTGCCGCATAATTCGTATGAGCATTCGCCTCTCGGTAAATTAAACTTCCCGAACCCGGCGCATAAGTATAACCCTCGGTAGTATTATTCGACCAACAGTAGTTCCAACCAATTCCATAGGCATTATTCGGGCGAGTGGGATCACATGGGTGAATGGCATCTCTGTTTTTATTGACGGTTCCAAAATCGGTACTTTGTGACGCATTATAATAATCTCCCGCGTCAGGTTCCCAGCCTCTTGAATCAGTAGGGATATTAAAAGCGCACTCCGACACGATAGAGGAAACGGTATAATATCCCCATTTCAAGATGTCCGCTTTCTGACCATTTGGACAAATAAGGTTGATGTATAAATCGCCGGCAAAGGAATGTTCCAAATTCAACCTTACATATCGGATGTCATCCACACTATTCACGTGAGCGGTATCATCGTAACCAGAGAAAGAGAGTTTTGACCGGTAGGAGCAGCCGTAAGGGTCGCAGGAGACACCATCGGGAAGGAACACCGTATCATGAAGTGCCAAAATGGTTTCATGAGTGACGAAACTGACGTTGCTGGAGGCATCGAGTCCCACAGAGATGGGATAACTATTGCCAGCGCACATATCGGGTATATGGATTTCGGAGATAGGATCCATCCTCACCATCATGACAACAAACGTATCTACCGAGGAGACAATATCGTTGTTAGTGACTGTCACCGTGTACCATCCAGCCGTTGAAACGGTGATCGATCGCGTGTTTTCACCTGTATTCCAATGGTAAGCAAGCGCACTATCGGCAGTTAAGGTCAACGTGGCGTCTTCGCACAGATACTGATATTCAAACTGGCCGGCGCCGCGAGTGTGCGAACCAGCTGGTTGAACCTGTGCCACCAGGAGTTTCCAGCAACACATCAGCATCAACATGACCACCAACTTCTTCATTACTAACTATTAGGCTTTTATCTTTTTACAATTCTTTACCTATTATACATTTAAAATTGCAAAGATACAATTATTCCTGAAATCACCTATTTTTCAGTTATTTTTCTCAACAACCCATTGCCAATATTTTTATAAGAGAACTTCAAAAAACTAATTATCATCCAAAACGAAAAAAATTATATCTTTGCGGTTCTATTTTGAGTAGTTATAAAATATATCATATTATGAATGAAGAAAATACAAACATGGTCATCGAAGAGTTGAAGCAGTCAGAAGCACTGCTTGAAGGTCATTTCCTCCTTTCATCCGGCCGTCACAGCGACCGTTACTGTCAATGTGCAAAGCTTTTGCAATATCCAGACAGAGCTGAGCGCGTGATTGCGAAAATCACCGAGCAGGTCAAAGATTTAAAGGTTGACATGGTGGTGGGTCCTGCCATGGGCGGCATCATCGTAGCCTATGAACTGGGCCGTCAATTGGGCGTTCCGGCGATTTTCACCGAGCGTGTCGATAACGTGATGTGTCTGCGTCGCGGCTTCGAAGTGAAACCCGGCATGAAACTGCTCATCTCCGAAGACGTGGTCACCACCGGCAAATCCTCCCTCGAAACCATCGAAGTACTGAAAGCCTTTGGTGCAGAGGTGATTGGCGTGGCCTGCATCGCCGACCGTAGCAACGGCAGCTTCCCCTACCCCATCTACAGCGCCACCAAGCTCAACATCCAGAACTGGGCCGTGGAAGACTGTCCGCTCTGCAAACAGGGCTTGCCCTTCGTGAAACCCGGCAGCCGAAAGATGTAAATTTTTTGTATATTTGCCGCGTTTTAAAATAATCAGATGAAAAATCCGAAATTATCAGGCCGCTACGCCAAAGCACTGTTCGACTTCGCCACAGAGAAAAATCTGGTGGAAGAGGTGAATAGAGACCTCCAATTGTTTGCGCAAACGTTGAAAGAGAACCGCGAGCTGCAAGTGCTGCTCCGCAATCCCATCATCGAGGCTAACCAGAAGCACAAAATCTTCGAAAGCATCTTCAATGGAACCCTCCATGACACCACTTACCAGTTTTTGGAAGTATTGTTGAAGAAGAGACGCGAACCGGCATTGGACACCATCTGCGACGAGTTCTTCAAACTCTACAATGCCGCACACAATATCCGTTCCGTGCTCATCGCCACCGCCACCCCACTCAGCGAACCGCTGAAAAACAAGATTTTGGCCCTGCTCACTGAACAGACCCATGCCACTATTGAACTCCAAGAAATTGTCGATCCCTACCTCATCGGCGGATTCGTCATCAAGATGGACGACTATTACCTGGATTCCAGCATCTATACCAAAATCAATAAATTACGTCAAGAATTTTCACAAAATAATTTCCAAGTACAATTCTAAATCCGCATATAAATGGCAGAAATTAAACCCTCAGAAGTTACATCTATACTGCGTCAGCAACTCGAGAACTTCAACCAAAAAGCTGAAATGGAAGAAGTTGGTACCGTTCTGTTGGTCGGCGACGGCATCGCCCGTGTTTACGGCCTGCATAACGTCTGTTCCGGCGAACTGGTGACGTTCCGCACCAAAACCGGTGACGAAATCACCGGCATCGCCCTCAACCTCGAAGAAGACAATGTGGGTGTCGTGCTTTTAGGCGACTCCAAGTCGCTGAACGAAGGCGACATCTGCAAGCGCACTGGCAGCATCGCCTCCATTAAAGTGGGCGAAGGTTTGCTGGGCCGCGTTATCAACATGTTGGGACAACCCATTGATGGTAAAGGAGATATCGAAGGCGAACTCTATGAGTTGCCCATCGAGCGCAAGGCTCCTGGCGTCATCTTCCGTCAACCCGTGAAAGAACCCTTGCAGACCGGTATCAAGGCTATCGATGCCATGATCCCTATCGGTCGTGGTCAACGTGAACTTATCATCGGCGACCGCCAGACAGGTAAAACGGCTATCGCCATTGACACCATCATCAACCAGAAATCCTTCTACGAACAAGGCAACCCCGTATATTGCATCTACGTGGCCATCGGTCAAAAAGGCTCTTCCGTGGCCGCTTTGGTGAAAACCCTTACCGAGCGCGGTGCCATGCCCTACACCATCGTGGTGTCCGCCACCGCATCCGACGCTGCCGCCATGCAGTTCTACGCTCCATTTGCAGGTGCCGCCATCGGCGAATACTTCCGCGACACCGGACGCAACGCCCTCATCATCTACGACGACCTGTCGAAACAGGCTGTGGCATACCGCGAGGTCTCGCTGCTGCTCCGCCGTCCACCCGGACGTGAAGCTTACCCCGGCGATGTCTTCTACCTCCACTCCAGACTTCTGGAACGCGCCGCCAAAATCATCGAATCCGACGAAATTGCCTCTCGTATGAACGACCTGCCCGATACGCTGAAACCCCTCGTGAAGGGCGGCGGCTCCCTGACGGCTCTGCCCATCATCGAGACCCAAGCCGGCGATGTCTCCGCATACATCCCGACCAACGTGATTTCCATCACCGACGGACAGATTTTCTTGGAAACATCCCTGTTCAACGCTGGCGTGCGTCCCGCTATCAACGTGGGTATCTCTGTGTCTCGTGTCGGTGGCAACGCCCAAATCAAGTCCATGAAGAAAGTGGCAGGCACACTGAAACTCGACCAAGCGCAATACCGCGAAATGGAGTCCTTCGCAAAATTCGGCTCTGACGTGGATGCCGCCACACAATTCGTCCTCGACAAGGGCGTGCGTAACGTGGAAATCCTGAAACAGCCGCAATATACACCCTACAAGGTGGAAGAACAAATCGCCATCATTTTCTGCGGTTCCCGCGGACTGTTGCAAAAAGTTCCCGTGGCCAATATCCGCAACTTTGAAACCGAATTCATCTCTTTCATGCACTCTAATCATCAAGATGTGCTTGACATTCTCGCAAAAGGCACTATCAATGATGAAATCATGCAAAAACTGACCGACGCTTGCGCTGAAGTGGCTAAAAAATACGAATAGTTATGGGCAACCTGAAAGAAATACGCACGAGAATCTCCTCTATCGAATCGACACAGAAGATCACCAGCTCCATGAAGCTGGTGTCGGCTGCCAAGCTCCGCCGTGCCCAGACAGCCATCCAGCATCTTCGTCCTTACTCACAGAAACTGAACGAGATACTGAATAATCTAGCAGGTTCAAATACGAATCCCGACAGACCCACACTTTTTGAATCGCGTGAAGTCGAGAAAGTGATTATCGTAGTGATTACCTCCAATAAAGGACTGTGCGGTGCGTTCAACGCGAACATCGTGAAAACCGTCAAACATCTGGTGGAGGAGAAATATGCCGAGCAGCATAAAGCCGGCAACGTGCAACTGATCTGCATCGGAAAGAAAGGCAAAGATCAACTCAGCCATACCTTCCCGATAATGCTTTATAACGAGAAAATCCTGGATAATCCAGATTTTACTGAGCTTTCCGCTGTGGCCGATAACGTCGTGCAGAAGTTCCTCAACCACGAAGTCGATAAAGTGGATGTGGTCTATAACCAGTTCGTGAACGCCGCCACACAACGCGTCACCGTAGAAGATTACCTGCCCGTGGCTTCGGTTGGAAGCGAAGAAGGAAAGAAGGTCAATAGCGACTATATTTTTGAACCTTCTGCTGATGAGTTAATGATCGAACTGATTCCCAAGATTTTACGTACGCAATTATACAAAACCTTATCCGACTCCATCGCTTCAGAGCACGGTGCCAGAATGACCTCCATGACCAAGGCTACAGACAACGCCAACGAAATTCTCCGCGAGCTGCGCCTGAAGTATAACAATGCCCGCCAATCCTCCATCACCAACGAATTGATTGAGATTGTGAGCGGTGCTAACGCATTAAACGGTTAAACGTTAATGAGTTACGGAAAGATGAAAAATTTTTGCAAAGGTATATGCACTCTGATCCTGGTGTTGGCGTTGACCGGATGCCGTCACCAGGATCGTTTTTCTGCCATCCCCTACATTGAATTTGTTTCGTTGGAAAAAATCGATGACGGCACCGGCCACGACAGTCAGGCTACTCTCACCATCTATTTCCATGACGGCGACGGCGACATCGGACTGGATGAAACCGACAAAAATCCCATTTTTTCCTTAGATTCTACTTATTATTACAACTTTTTTATCGATTTTTATGAGAAACAGCATGGAGAATGGGTAAAATTGGAGTTCCCCACTCCACTGCACGCCCGCATTCCGCACCTCAGCAATGATGTGCCGGAATCCATCGAAGGAAAACTCTCCATCCTCACTTACATCAACAATCCCACATCCGTTTACGACACCGTGATGCTTTCCTGCTACATCGTTGACCGCGCCTTGCATCACAGCGACACCATCACCACACCGGAAATAATCGTCAAAAAATGAAGATAACAGAACAAGTTAAAAAACTGATAGCCTTAACGTTGCAAGAAGATATCGGCAACGGTGACCATTCATCCCTTTCCTGCATTCCCGCAGAAGCACAGGGCAATATGAAGTTGCTCATCAAGCAAGACGGTGTGCTTGCCGGCGTGGATGTGGCACGTGAAGTGCTACGCCAAGTGGATGACTCCATCCGCATGGACGTGCGCATGAACGACGGCGCAGAAGTGCGCAAAGGTGATATCGTGTTTACTCTGCACGGCTCATCACGCAATATGCTCACCGCTGAGCGCACACTGCTTAACTTCATGCAACGCATGAGCGGCATCGCCACCACGACACGCGAATACGTTAATCTAGTGAAAGATACCAACGTTACCTTGCTTGATACGCGTAAGACAACACCCAATATGCGCATCTTCGAAAAGTATGCCGTAACAGTTGGCGGAGCGCAAAACCACCGCTTCGGCCTCTTCGATATGATGATGCTGAAAGACAATCACATTGACTTCGCCGGTGGCATCGAAAAAGCTATTGATTTGGCCAACAAATATCTGAAAGACAATAATTTACATCTTAATATTGAAGTTGAGACCCGTAGTTTAGACGATGTGCGCCGCGTACTAGAACACGGTGGTGTTCAACGCATTATGTTCGACAACTTTACCCCTGACCAGATTCGCGAAGGTGTGAAAATGGTGGATCACCGTGTAGAAACGGAAGCTTCTGGCGGCATCGTGCGCGAAACCCTTCATGATTACGCAGTCACCGGTGTGGACTTCATCTCCATAGGCGCTTTTACCCACCATATCAACAGTTTAGACATGAGTCTCAAATCCCTCGTATAAGCTATTCATCGTAAGCGGCTTACAATATATATGAAACGATTGTTCTTATATATCAAAAACAAATTCCAGCAATGGCAAGACGATTTGGAGCGCATTCCTTACATTGGAGCAATCATCCGAAAATCGAAAACGATGACATTGCCAGGACTTCAGAAAGTGCCGCTATACGATGTCATGCGCTTTTTTTTGCAATCATTGAGTAAGGGTGTGGTCTTTCAACGCGCTGCTGCCATCACTTATCGAGTGTTTGCGGCTGTGATCCCCATGATTATCTCCCTCTTCTCCGCCATCGCCTTTTTCGGTGAAGAGTTCCGTAACACCCTGATTGCCATGTTGGAATCCATAGTTCCTAACTACGTTTGGCCAGCCATCTCGGGCATGATCACAGACGTGGTGATGCGACAAAACGGGACCCTCTCTTCCTTTATGCTCATCATCGGTATCTATTTCACCATCGTATGCATCAATGGCATATTAGCAGCCATGGACTCATCATATTTTACAGAAGAGCGCCGTAACTTTTTGAGACAGATTTTGCTAAGTACCGGAATGATGCTCTTGACCTTTGTCATTATCGTATTTGTGTCGGCGTTTTTCATTATTGCCTCCTTCGCGGTTGATTACGTGTACACCCATTTCGTGAACAACCCGAGTTTATATGCTTTTGCGGTACACTTTTTGAAATGGGTGTTGGTATATGCTGCTATCTATTTCTTAATCAGTATCTTTTACTATTTGGCTCCCACCAAACGCGGTAACTATCGATTCTTCTCCGCCGGTTCTTCCACCTGCACCATCTTGCTGGTGTTATTGCTGTGGATTCTCAACATCTACTTCTCCAATTTTTCCAATTACAACCTGATTTACGGTTCCTTAGGTGCCATTTTCGCCATTCTCCTATGGATTAACTGGAGCGCGTCTATCTTCCTGATCTGCTACGACCTCAACGTCAGCATTGCCAAAGCCAAAAGCGAAAATAAGCGACTAAGCGAGCAATTAGAGGAAGCTGAAACTGCGGATTCTCTCCAACAACACGAATAACCCTTAAAATCAATATATTATGGATTTTTCAACTATCATTTATATTCTTCTCATCGTTGGATGGTTTATCTTTTCCATCTTCAAGAACATGAACAAGGAAGAAGCGGCACGACAGGCCCAAAAAAACCGCAAAACAGTTACCATTGATGAAGACGGGGAACTGACGCAACCCAAGCCGAAAAAGAAGAAAAAGGAACCAGCAAGCCCAATCTTCCAAGAGACGACCGGTAACAATGAGTATTTCTCATACGAAACGATGAGCGAACGCGACTTTGAGCAAGCGTTTTCGGAAAATGTGGAGGAAAACAAGCACTTTGCCACCGCTGCTGATACGCCGCATCCTAACATCCATCTTAACATAGATGAGGAGGAGGTGTATAAAGGAATTATCTGGTCGGAGATTCTAAATCGGAAATATTAACAATGTAGGGCTGTCACATTGTGGCAGCCCTACATTATTGAAATTAGAAACCACATTATTGTCTGAACGTAACAGGCACTTGGTAGTAGCAGCGGACGGGCTTGCCGTTGTTCTTGCCTGGTTTCCATTTCGGCATGGCCATGACACCACGAATAGCTTCCTTATCGCAATCAGGGAAGAGCGGCACTTTGACCTTGGCGTTGCTCACGTGACCGTCCTTTTCCACAACGAACTCGATGAGCACAGTTCCAGTGATACCCGTGTTTCGTGCCACCTCAGGATATTGAATTTCGCGAGTGAGGAAAGCGTTAAGAGCTTCGGAGCCGCCAGGAAATTCGGGCATTTCTTCGGTATAAGCCTCTGGAGGTTCTTCGCCTGATGTCTCCTCCACCAGCTCAACTTCAGGTTCCACAACGTCTGGAATGATTTCCTCTGGTGAGACGTCAACATCAAATATCGAGATGTCCATATCTACATGCACGTTATCATCCACGATTTTGATAATCACCTCTTGTTGAGGTTGTTGTTGAGGTTGTGGCGGCGGCGGAGTTTGGTCGGTGGCGATGACATTATCATCCACTACAGTGATGAAATCATCATCTACCAATTCAAAACCGGGTGTCCTGTCCTCGCTGGCGAAAAGCTCAAAGCCAGCATAAACAAGAGCAAAAACCACCATGAATCCAACCAACACAAAGAGTCCGCGCTTGTTTTCAAGATTTCCCTTGTCTGTTTTCTTTGTAATCATTTTTTTGTGTTTTTAGGTGAAACATTCTTGTTCTGCAATATTACTTGCTCTATTAAAACAACGCGGACGTAATATAAAATATTGTATAAAAAAAAGGAATCCCAACGGATTCCTTTTTTTATTTTAAAAGTTTAGGGTTTAAGGTTTAGCGTTTAGTGTTTAGGGATTAAAGCTGATCTGTTCTGATGCCTTAAACTATAAACCATAAACCTTAAACCTTATTGTCTGAAGGTGACAGGCACTTGATAGAAACAGCGTACAGGCTTACCCATGTTCTTACCAGGTTTCCATCTCGGCATAGCCATGACACCACGGACAGCTTCCTTGTCACAATCGGGGAACAACGGTACTTTAACTTTAGCGTTGCTCACTCGACCATCCTTCTCCACGACGAACTCAATCAGCACGGTACCGGTGATACCATTGTTACGCGCCACCTCAGGATATTGGATTTCACGGGTCAAGAATGCGTTCAAAGCTTCAGGACCGCCAGGGTACTCAGGCATTTCCTCGGTGAACATCACTGGGGGTTCTTCCTCAGTTAAGTCTTCCACAACTTCAATTTCCTCGTCAGCGACATCGACAATTACCTCATCTTCATTGAATTCAACATCAAATGAGAGATCAGTACTCACTTGGATGTTGTTCTCCACGATGTTAAGCACGACCTCTTGTTGTTGTTGAGGTTGCTCTGGAGGAGGAGGAGGGGTTTGGTCAGTAGCGATGACATCATCATCAACGACGGTGATAAAATCATCGTCTGACAAATCAACTGGAGCCACTTTGTCCTCGTTAGCGAAAAGTTCGAAACCTGCGTAAACAAGGGCTAAAACCACGGCAAATCCGACAAGGAGGAACATTCCTCTCTTGTTTTCCAGATTTCCTTTGTCCGTTTTCTTTGCAATCATATCTCTATGTTTTTACGTTAAAATACACTTTTAATCAGTCTGCAAAAATACTCTTTTTTTTAATATGAAACGATGGTGTTGAAAAAATATTTTGTTTTTTATCGTTGAACGTCGGATATTTGACAACATTCATTATTCATCATTTATCATTTATTGTCCCCAGGGCTCCGCTGCGCTCCACCTTGGGCTGACATACGACGCCCTTACAGGGCTTTCAAGGAAGTTGTTTTATAATATTGTGGTTGTATTCATAATTCATAATTCTTAATTCTCTATTACTCCAGCGAGTACGGCTTTTCCGTGAACCACTTCTTGTTCGGCTTGCTCCCCATCGTGAAGATTAGCTCGCCGCCGGACATGATTTGTTCGTAGGTGATGTAGGCGCAGTGCAGCGGTTTGCCGTTGAGCGTTACCGACTGGACATAGCAGTTCTGGTCGCTGACGTTGGGCGCCTTGATGGTCAAGGTGTTGCCGTTTTGCAGACGGAGGACATTTTCGGGCAGGTAGGGCGCCCCGAAGACGTACTGGCCGCTGGCGGGACAGACGGGATAAAAGCCCATGGCGCTGAAGATGTACCATGCCGACATCTGTCCGCAGTCATCGTTGCCGCACAGCCCGTCGAGGTGGTTGCGGTACATCTTGTTCATCACCTCGCGCACGCGCAGCTGCGTCTTCCACGGCTGGGAGGTCCACATGTAGAGGTACGGGATGTGGTGGCTGGGCTCGTTGCCGTGCACGTAGCCGCCCAACATGCCCTCGCGGGTAACATCCTCTGTCTCAGCGAAGAACTTGTCGGGCACGTACATCGTGAAGAGCTCGTCCAGGCGGTTCACGAAGACCTTGTCGCCGCCCATGATCTTGATCAAGCCGTTGACATCGTGCGGCACGTAGAACGAATAGTTCCAGCTGTTGCCCTCGATGAAGCCCTCGTTGGAGGTGGAGAGCAGGTCGGCGGGCGTCTTCCACGAGCCGTCCTCGTAACGCGCCTGCGCGAAGCCAGTCTCCGGATTGAAGACATTCTTGAAGTTCAGCGCGCGCTGACGGTAAGTCTCTTTCATCTTTTCATATCCAGAAGCAATTTTGCCTTTGTCAATCAGATTGTAAATCACCCAATCTTCGTATGCGTTTTCCAAAGTAATGGAAGTGCCGACAGCTGACTGGTTATAAGGTACATAGCCTAACTTTTTGTAGGTGTCCGTATGGTCATAATAGTTCAGATTCGCACTGTTGATCAGATATTCCATCACATTGGTGAGAGCTTCGTACACTTTCACGTTTTCCCCGTGAAAGTTCGGATGATGGCAAAGATAGTTGTCCGCCACCGCCGACACACCGTGGTAGCCGATCATACACCAGTTCTCATTTCCGGCGTGGCTCCATATCGGAAGGACATGGTGCACACTCTGCTCAGCATGGTCAATCATAGAGGAAACCATATCGCAGGCGGCTTTTGGCTCAATAATGTTCAGCAGAGGATGTTCAGCACGGTAGGTGTCCCACAAGGAGAAAATCGTGTAATTGGTGTATCCTTCCAAGTTCTGGTGGATATTGTGGTCCACCCCGCGATATTGTCCGTCAACATCCTGATAGATAGAGGGATTGATCATTGTATGGTAGAGCGAAGTGTAGAACATCGCAAGTTGATCGGGGGTGCCTTGTGCATCATAGATGCCGAGTTTGTCATTCCATTCTCGTTTGGTCCTACGGCATAATTCTTCAAATGTTTTCATCGTTGTTATACTTGTGGTTGTATTGTCACTGGGATTCAAGATCACCTTGCGGGATACTTTAGTCTCAGTATCCCAGTTGAGTTCAGCTCCTTCTGTGCTGACTGCCGACAATGCTACCTGCACCTCCAGTTCAGGATTATCATCCTGCTCAAACTCTATCCAAGCCACCACCTTGCGTCCCGCCATTTCGGGGAAGTCGTGGTTCACATCGAAGCGGCCCCAGAAGCCGTGGTAGTCCTGTTTCCCGAAATCTTGATAGCCATAGTGGGCCACGCGTTTGCTGAAGTGGATGGCGAAATAGACGTAGTTCTCCCGCGCCCAGCCGTTGGTGATGCGGTAGCCGGTCAGCGTGTAGGGGCCTTCCATCCGCAGGGAGGCCCACAGCACCTTGCCGTCATAGTTGTAGATAGCGTGGTTGAGATCGACGATGAGCTTCTGAGTCTCGCCCTTGGGGAAGGTGTAGCGATGGATGCCGCAGTGCGGGGTGGCGGTGAGCTGCACGAGGATGTCGTCGTCGCTGAGGCGCACCTCGTAGTAGCCGGGCGAGGCCTTCTCGGTGTCGTGGCTGAAGCGCGAGCGGTAGCCGCAGTCGGGGTTGTCGGCGGTGCCGGGGTGGAGTTGCACCTCGCCGGTGAAGGGCATCAGCAGGATGTCGCCCATGTCGGAGTGGCCGGTGCCGCTGAAGTGGGTGTGGCTGAAGCCCACGATGGTCTTGTCGCGGTACTGGTAGCCGGCGCAGTAGTCATAGACGCCCGGCTGGTACTTTCCGTTGATGTTGTGGGGGATGGTGTCCGTGTCGGGACTCACCTGCACGCCCCCGAAGGGGTAGCACGCGCCGGGGAAGGTGTGTCCCATGCCGTTGGTCCCGATCATCGGGTTAACATACTGGGTATAATCGCGTTGCG